>NZ_JAQFUY010000013.1:0-122464 GCF_027716745.1 Bacillus cereus group sp. Bc010 | reverse complement strand
CTCCAGATAAAACAGTATTGAGTCCATCATACCAGATGGACTCTTTTTTTACTGTCTACCTAAAGGGGATAATACCAAAACACCTTTTTACTCATTTCTTCTTATTTAAAACACTACTCACGATAACACCAATACAAGCACCTATAATAGCTGGAATGATCCACCCAACACCTTCTATATAAAACGGAATGTATTTCAATACTGATGTCCACTGATTCATCATCACATTTTTATTGAAAATATCGATTGCACTAAATACTGCTACAATCACAATTGTAACTGGATATATGCATACATACTTTCCAATATACTTATGGAATAGCCCTAAAATAATAAGCGTCAATGCAACTGGATAAATAAATCCAAGAATTGGTACTGATACTTTTAAAATTTGTGTTAATCCTAAATTAGCTAAAATCATACTAACAAAACTTAAGATAAATGCCCACACTTTATACGCTACTTTTGGAAATGCACTTGCGAAAAATTGACTACAAGATGTAACAAGTCCGATTGAAACACATAAGCACGCAATCGTAAAAATAAGTCCTAATAAAACGACTCCGCCTTGTCCAAATAATGTAGTCATCACTTGTGCTAACACTTGCGCGCCATTATCAAATATCCCCAATGACCCACTCATTGAACCGACATATCCAAGTATGACATAAATAATAGATAATAATAGTCCTGCACCAATTCCAGCAATACTCATATATTTCGCTAAACCTTTATCATCTTCAATACCTTTTGCACGAAGAGCATTTGCAATCACAATCCCAAAAATTAAAGCTGCTAATGCATCCATCGTTAAATATCCATCTAAAAACCCTTGGAACATAGGCGCTTGTCCATAATTTCCAGCAGCCTCTTTCACACTACCTACTGATGTAAACATGCTTTTTATAAAGATAAGAGCAATCATACCTAATAATAACGGTGTTAAAACTTTTCCGAACAACCCCATTAATTTAGACGGGGATAAACTTAACCAGTACACAATACTAAAGAAAATAACTGTGTAACATAATAAGATTACGCTACCTGCTTCCGGGAATAACTGACCCGGTCCCATCTCAAAAGCGAGACTTCCTGCACGCGGAATGCCAAGGCCTGGTCCAATAAATACATACACGATACATGGAAAAATAATGGCGAATGAAGAATGAACTCTACCCGCTAGCGTTTGAAAACTTCCTGCTTTTGCAATCGCAATAACTCCCAATATCGGAAGACCTGTTGCTGATATAATAAACCCTACTAATGAAATCCACACATGTTCTCCTGCTTCATACCCAAGGAAAGGTGGAAATATAAGATTCCCCGCTCCAAAGAACATCGAGAATAACATAAGACTAATAAGTAAAATTTCTTTTTTCTGTAACAATTTCATTTCTTTCTCCTTCTTTAATTTCATCTTTTATGAAATCAATTTCACATATAAAAAAGTGCAATAAACCGCTTCTTTACAAAGAAAACATAGTCCATAGTCTAACATAAAAGAAACACTCATTCTATAGCTATATCCCTTTTCCAATTTCTTCTGAAAAATCAACCTTTATTGACTTATAATAGTTAATAAGATAAAATATTAAATGCACAAATTATTAACTTTGTTTTTGTTTGTGTCAGGAGGAAAATAACATGGAATCAGCGATACAACTAGAAAAAGAACAACAAAGAAAAAAGAAACATCCTCCAGGTTTATACTTACTCTTCTTTACAGAAATGTGGGAAAGATTTAGTTACTATGGATTACGAGGATTATTAACATTATATTTAACGACAGCTTTAGTAAGCGGTGGTCTTGGGTTTAGTCCCGCATGGGCACTCTCTATTTACGGATTTTACACTGGAGCCTGTTATTTCACACCAATGATTGGTGGATACTTAACAGACCGTTTTCTAGGTAGACGAAAAGCGATTACAATTGGTGGTATAACAATGGCAATCGGTAACCTTACACTATTTGCCTTACAAAACCAAGTCGGCCTATACCTCGGATTAGCGCTTATTATTATCGGTAACGGATTCTTCAAACCGAACATCTCTACACTGGTTGGGGAATTATACGAAGAGAACGATCCAAAACGTGATAGTGCATTTACCATTTTCTATATGGGTATTAATGTCGGATCATTTTTAGCTCCACTCGTTTGCGGATTTTTATCAGAAAATTTATTCAAAACAACGGTTGATGGCGTTGTACATTACGGATTCCGTTACGGATTCTTAGCCGCTTCAATCGGAATGATCATTGGACAAATTTTATTTACAACACTATCAAATCGCTTCCTTGGTGATATCGGTAAAAAACCTACTCGCGATTTACAAACAACAGATGGACAACCATCAGTAGGAGATACACCGTTAACAAAAAAAGAAAAACAACGTACTGCAGTTATCGTCATTTTAACATGCTTCGTTGTCTTCTTCTGGGCTGGCTTTGAACAAGCTGGTAGTTCATTAACATTATATACAAACAAATTTGTAGACCGCTCTGTGTTCGGATGGGAAGTTCCAACATCTTGGTTCCAATCGGTCAATCCATTATTTATTATTTTACTTGCTCCAGTCATTTCGGCATTATGGGCAAAACTTGCGACTCGCAAGCGTGGGGATTTAAAAATCCCAACTAAAATGGGACTTGGTATGATCTTGCTCGGTATCGGTTATATCATTCTCGTTATTGCTACATTAAAAACAGGTAGTGATGAACATAACATTACAGAAAAAGCAAACTTACTATTTATCGTCTTTACGTATCTTTTCCATACGTTAGGTGAGCTATTCTTATCACCTGTTGGACTATCAATGGTTAGTGCACTTGCCCCAGTAAAACTTGCTTCTTTATTAATGGGAGTATGGTTAGCAAGCTCAGGAATCGCCAACATTTTAGGTGGACAACTTGCAAGCTTCACAACTTCACTTGGATATGCTGAAGTATTTACAGTAATTGGCGCTGTAGCAATTGTATTAGGTTGTGTTTTATTACTAATTTCTAAAAAATTAGTAAAATGGATGGATTAAAAAAGATGAGGGGAAATCCCTCATCTTTTTTATGCATTCTTACCTTTTTCTATCGCTTGTTCGTACAGATTTTTATGTTCTTTATATTCACTTGGCACAAAATTCTTATAGAAGAATGCAAGCCAACTGTCTCCTTTTTTATATCCTTCTTCTCTAATTTCCGCTGCTTTTTCATTTGATTTAAATCCTTCAATGAACCATTTCTTTAACGATTCATTCTTTTCATACTTAGCAGGAACTTTCAAATCATAGTTTTCAAATGCATACTTATAGCCAGCCTTTTCTACTGCTTTTTTTGTAGACTTATAACCCTTTTCATACGCTGTTTCATACGCTGTTTCATACGCTGTTTCATACGCCTTCACGTACACATCTTTCTCTCTATTTCCAGGGTTCTTTCCAGCTAGTTCCTTACCTGCCTTTTCCCCTAGTTCAGCTTGCTCTTTTTCAATTTTTTCTGTTCTTTCTTTATTCCCTACTTGGAAACCTTCTGCAAAGTTTGGCTTAAACTCTGGAGCAATTTGACTATCTTCCATCGTCTCTTGTGCTAAACCTTGCTCTTTTCCTTTTTCAAAATGCGTTTTCTTCTGCTCTTCTAAAGACCAAGATGCAGCATAAGCAGTTTTGAATGCTTCTTTATATGTATCTGATTTCCCAGCTAAATGTGATTCCACATCATTTTTCCCTACTTTAAAATCAGTCTCTCCACTTTTTTGTCCCTCAAGCTGCCCTTTTTCCATATCAGCTTGACGCTGTGCTTCCTCTCGTTTACGTGCCTCTTCTGCTTTTCTTTGCTCTTCAGCTACACGTTGTCTCTCTTCCTCTGCCTTTCTTTGTTCCTCCGCTACACGCTGTCTCTCTTCTTCAACTTTACGCTGCGCTTCCGCTTGTCTTTCAGCTTCTACAGCACCATTATTATTTTGACTAGGAGCTGGACTTGTTGCACCACTACTAGAAGCTGGTTTATTGTGATAATGATATTCCCCGTACTGCAATCCCCATTTTTCACAATTTGTACGACACGTATGTCCCCCATTAGCATCTGTACGTCCTGGATGCGCATAGGCTGAAATTGGAGCTACCAATAACGCTACACTTGTTGTTAAAAGAAGTTTCTTCACCTGTTGTTTCACTCTTGTTCCTCCCAAAATCTTGAATTCTAACTTTATTATACATAAATAGAAAAATACTTAAATACCAACTAAAATATTCTATTATTTCTCAACATTAGTAAAAAAGAAGGTCAACTCTTTAGAGAGTTGACCTTCTTTTTTATTTCTTCGCCTTCGTTCCTACTAAATCACCAGCAACAACGTAACGCTTAGAATTATCCTTAACAGATACACATGTAATAAGCGTGATTTCATCTTTCCCATGATCTTCAACAACTTCCCACTTATCAGGAGTTACTTCAGATACACCTGTAACCGCATATTCATATTCATTTTCATTATCATATAAATAAATTTTATCGCCTTTTTTTAGAGAAGCTATATCACTAAATAAAACACCCTTTTTAGACATGTTATGTCCTGCTAATGCATAATTCCCTTTTCCCATCACTTGATTTTCTTTTACTGTTGCTGCACCTGATAATAGGTTTTTCTCAGTAGAAGACTTTAAAACAGGAAGTTCTAATGAAACACTTGGAATCGAAATACGACCAATTACTTGTTTCTTATCTAAAGATGCGTTCGCTACTTCTGCCAAATCTGGTTGATTAATTTTCGAAGCATCTACAAATTCCGTCTCATGTTTTTCATAATCCATCTTTTGGACAGCCTGTACATTTTCAGTCTGCTTCTTTTCAGCTTGATATCCATCATAAAATGGCTTGCCGATTAATACACCACCTACAACAAATAGGAGGATTGCTACTATACTATAAATTCTTTGCTTATTCATATACAATTCCTTTCCGTTACAAAATCTTACTCTATATAAAATGATAAGATAATATTGCTATATGTACAAGTGTAAGCTGAAAAGAAACCTTCTTGCATTGGCAAGAAGGTTTCTTTTTAAGCTAATTTATTTCTGTATAGAGATATGTGGAATACTGTCATTTGAATTAAATAAATCAAATACACAACATATAAAGGGTATGCCGAAATATATAAATTTGCTACAGGTGTAAATATTAATAATCCTAGTGCACAAGGTAATACAAACCATAATGATACAAATGTTGTACGGCATGCTTTATCTGTAATATCCTTCTCCCGTTCATCCTCTTGGGGAAATAATAAAGGATATAATCGCAATGATGATTTGTTATATTTCTTTTTATGCAATCTTTTAAAATACGCTAATATGATAGCTACAATAAATATTAATACAACAGGTGTCAAACTCATTGTTATTTTAGATGGTAAACTTTCATTTTTAATAATATCAGCAAACTGTATATAAAAATCATAAAACTCTACGAATGCCCAGCATGCCAATACACTGTAAAATAAATTTATAATATACGAAGCAACAATTCTATTCATCTTCTTCCCCCTCCTTATTTAAAACAAACACATCTTCCATCTTTAACTGAAATACATCGCAAATCATAAGCGCTAATAATAATGAAGGAACATAATCCCCTTTTTCAATTGCCGCGATTGTTTGTCTCGTCACTCCAACCTTTTCTGCTAATACACTTTGCGAAAAATTAAACCGAGCTCTTAATTCCTTCACTCTATTTAAAATGGTCAAATTTACCACCTCTCACCACCATTGTATGCTATCCTTAACAAAATGTAAACTCAACTTAACATTATTTTTACAAAAAAATCCAACTTTACATATTGTAAAGTTGGATTACGCATTAGTTTAAAATTGTAACTTTAACATTTTTTCTGCCCCAATTACTAGATGAAGCTTTATCAGGCATTAAAACATCAATTTTGTGACCTTTAATCGCGCCACCAGTGTCTGCGGCAATTGCAATTCCATAGCCTTCAACATTTACAGTAGATCCTAATGGAATAACAGATGGATCCACCGCAATTAATTTCATTCCTGGATTTGCAGTTAAATTATAAGGTTTACCACCTGGTCCCCATGCAGAATATACTTGTTGACCTGGTCCATAGCCATTTTCACCTGGATCTGCTGTATAAGCTGTAGCATGTACATAAAATTCTTTTCCACCAGCAGCTGGTTTAGGTGGTTGTACAGGTTCTACCTTCGAATTATTATTAGCAACAGGTTCCGCTGGTTTACTAGCTTTTTCCTGCTTTTGCTTTTCAGCAATTTCCGCTTGCGCTTTCGCTAAAGCTTCTTGCTCAGCCTTTGCAGCTGCTTCTGCTTTCGCACGCTCTTCCGCTGCAATTCTTGCTGCTTCTTGCTCACGAGCAATTGTTTCTTGTACTGCTTTCATGTTTGATTCGATTTTAGCTTTTTCTTCTGCAGCTAAATTAAGTTGGCTTGCAACCTGATTATATTTAGCTTGAACTGTTTGTAAGTTAGCTTGACGTTTTTTCAAGTTATCTTGCAGTTCAGCTTGTGCTTTTGCTAATTTTTGTTTGTCTACTACTAAAGATGCTTCTTTCTCGTCAATTGTTTTCTTATCTTCTTCAATTTGACGAAGATCTTGTTCTTGTAGACGTAGAATTTCTTTATCAGCTTCTAGAATAGTAGAAACTGCGTTCATACGTTGTAAGAAGTCTGCAAAGTTCTTTGACTCTACTACAACTTCTACTACTAAACTTGTATTTGAACTGTTTTGAACAGAAACCATACGTTTTCTCATAATATCCTTACGAGCAAGGACTTTATCCTCTAAAACGACAATTTCGTTCTTTTTTTGTTCAATCTGCTTATGTGTTTCATCGATTTTACGTTGAATAGCAGCTTGATCCTCTTTATTTTTTGCAATTGTATTATTTAAATTATGTAGTTCGTTTTCGATACCTTGAATTTCTTTACTAACAGCTTGCTTCTCTTGCTCTTTCTTTTGCATTTCTGCATCGTTTTGCTGCAATTGCTGTTGCATGTTGTTAAGTTTCTCGTCGTTTGACTCTGCTTTAACAGCGACTGTACTAGATAGACCGATAATGCCTGCTAATACTAGACTACTGATTCGCTTAAAATAGTTCATAATCCGACTCCCTTCTTATACAGTTATACATGATTTATTTTACAGTTTGTTTACAATACCATTAAATACAGTTTATTTTTCATGACGAAAAAAAGGGAATTATGCATAAAATGTAATAGATTCTTAAATATTTAACAATTCCTATATTTAAAAATTATAAAAGATGCTAAAATCCAAATATAGAGAAAATATAACTTCTAAAGGCGGTTGAAATAAATCTATGTTTACTCAAAAGAAATCACTCCAACATAAAATTGATCAATTAGAAAGTCGTATACAAGAACTAGAAGCAGAATTAAAACAAAAGGATATTGAACAACAAGAGACTATTTCTTCTATCCACGATCGTGTACAAAGCGTTGTTCAAGAGCATCAACTTGTAAATAACCAGCACAATACACTTCAAAATTTAGTTCAACAATTAAGCTCATGTTTCGAAAATGTTTCAACACGTACTACACATTCCAATGAATTGAATAACGAAATGCTACAAAAAGAACAAAGCTTAATTCAATCTATTGAAGAAATTATTGATTGTTCTAACGAAGGAAAAGAATCTGTTCATCGTTTACTTATTGTAATTAATAAATTAGGTGAACAATCCCAGCGCACGTCTAATAGTATGAATCATTTAAGTGAACGCTCAAAAGAAATTGAGCAAATTGTAGAAGTCATCCAAAACATTGCAGCACAAACAAATTTACTTGCTTTAAATGCAAGTATTGAAGCTGCTCGTGCTGGAGAGCACGGTAAAGGATTCGCTGTCGTTGCCAATGAAGTAAGAAAACTAGCAGAAAGTACCGCTGAAAGTACAAAAAACATCGGCAACTTAACGAAAAAAATTCAAGAAGAAATTGAAAAAGCATACGATAATACAAAAGATAATTTGCATTTAGTCGATGAAGGTGTAGAAATGAGTGCCGATACAAACGCTAGAATCGAAAATATTTTAATTATGATTCAAACGTTACAAAACGGTGCTACAAATGTTATTAAAGCTATTGAAAACCAAAAGACTTGTAATGATGATATATTACGAGAATTCGCTAATACACAACAAATGTTCCAAAAGTTAAATACTACCATTATGAATCACATTCATGATGCTGAGAAAGTCGATGTTCAATTAACAAAAAGTCTTGAAGAAACAGTAGTTTCTCATTAATAGTAAAAATCCCTTATACTGTTATGAGGGATTTTTATTATATTTCGAATATTTATTTCTTCTCAATATTGAGCCGTATCTTTGTTATAATGGACAAGTTGTTTCTTTCGACTATTAAACAAGGAGGTTATTATGGAACAATTTTACTACATTTTAAAATATTTAATTCTTGGTCTGTTCCAAGGACTAACAGAACCGATTCCGATTTCTTCAAGCGGTCACCTCGTTTTGGCACAGCATTTGCTAGGACTAAAAATAGAGGGGTTTAGCTTTGAACTACTTGTTAATTCAGCTTCATTATTAGCTGTATTACTTATTTATAGAAATGATTTAATTCGTCTAACAAAGAATGGTCTATCTTATATATTTACAAGAGCAGAAGATGCAAAATCAGATTTCTTCTTTATTATTTACCTTGTTATTGCGACCATTCCAGCAGGTGTTATTGGTGTTTTATTTAAAGATTACATCGATCAGTACTTAAAAGGTGTGAAAATGGTTGGGATTTCCCTTCTTATTACCGCTGTCGGACTTTGGATTATTAGAAACTTGCGTGGACGTAAAAATGATGGCGATCTTTCTATGAAAGACGCAATTATCGTCGGATTAGCACAAGCTTGCGCACTAATTCCTGGAATAAGCCGATCAGGTGCAACAATCGTAGCTGCGATGTTACTTGGTATGAAGCAAGAAACGGCTCTTCGTTTCTCATTCTTACTATATATCCCTGTTAGCTTAGGTGGTTTATTACTAAGTATTACAGACATTGCAAAAGATCCAAATCTAGATACACTATTCGTACCATATATCGTTGCATTTATCGCAACATTTATCATGACGTATATTTCATTAAAATGGTTTATGAACATTATGGCAAAAGGAAATTTAAAATATTTCTCTTTCTATTGCATTATCGTAGGTGTACTTACTCTTATTTTCTTATAAGGTGAAACTTACAAATCAAAAAGCGAGTCATTCTATTACACTAGAACGACTCGTTTTTTTTATGCATATACTTTCTTTTCTTGACAATACAAACGAATAACATGTTTATTTTGTTGAAATACATCATGCGTTAGGCGGATAATAATAAAATTTCGTTTTATTTGATCATCATGAACAAAAATCTGTTCTCCCTCTTGAAAACGCCATGCACTTTCAAAAGTTGTAATATGATCCCCACTTACAGAAAAAAGCTCATATCGCATATTTTGTACCCTCTCTCAACTTATAATAATCATAATATCATTATATTAAATTTAGTATAACTTAATTCCATTGAAATTTGTAATTTTTTCTATTTCGAAATATTTTAATTTTGTTTTAAGGTTCTTTTAACGTTATAATGATAAACGAATTTTCATTGAAAGGAGCTTCATTTTGACTGCATATATATTTCCAATAAAAACAGCATTTATTTTATTTCCTATTTTAGCAATGTTCCTCTTAATACCTTTTTTAATATTTAACTACCGAAAGTACGGTTATTTAAATAAATGGCGTTCATTTATTTTGTACTCATTATTACTTTACTTATTAAATGCCTATTTTCTTGTGATTTTGCCGTTACCACAAACATATGATACTTGTAGCCTACAACCGGCTAATACGCAGCACATGCAACTATCACCATTTTATTTCATACAAGAAATTAGTAATCATACTTCGGCAATTTTAACGAAACCAGCTACTTATTTCTACCTATTAAAAGAATCTGCGTTTTTACAAGTAGCATTTAACGTTCTATTAACCGTTCCATTCGGTATTTACTTACGTTATTATTTCCGACGTAGTTTCTTACAAACAATTTGTATTTCTTTTTGTCTTTCACTCTTTTTCGAGCTAACACAAGTGACTGGACTATACGGTATATACAATTGTGCGTACCGCTTATTTGATATAGACGATCTGTTTTTAAATACATTAGGCGGCGTAATCGGCTTTATCATTGCACCAATATTTACGTACTTCCTTCCGAAAGCAAACGAATTAGATAGTCATATTAATTTGGAAACGAAACCAGTCGGATTTGTTCGTCGCCTTATCGCGATGCAAATTGATTGGATTTTCTTATCCATCGTTGTACCTGTCATTAAAAACAAAGGAAATTCTTTCTTTATTTCTAATATTCAATCTTACACGAACATATACGAACTCATTTTCATAACGTGTTCGATCTTTATTTACTTTATTATCATTCCATACTTTACGAATGGAAAGACAATTGGTAAAGCGTTGCTTCGTATTTACGTGAAAGGAAAATCAGATCGTATTACGTTGAAGGAACTATTCATCCGTTATGGTATATTCTATTTCGTTTTAGGTGGAATCAATTATATTCTTTCTAGTAGCTCTATCTTAAATCTTAAAGAACCTTTAGTATTAGTAGTTATATTATTATTCCAACTCGTAATTAACGGTCTATTTATTATTCATGTTTTATTACATGTATTTAGTCGTGATAAGTTACTATTTTACGAGCGAATTAGTCAAACAAAAAATGCGATCGTACTAAAAAAAGCTGACAAGTAATACTTTGTCAGCTTTTTTTCATAATCGTAAATAACTTTTCTGTGTAAGGGTTTGAAAACATTTCTGCTTCATCTAATAATTTCCTCACCTTTAGAAACGAATGCAATTCTGGATATATATTTTGTAATTTTTCATACGTTAACGTATGCATTTTCCCCCAATGCGGGCGTCCTTCATATTTTAGAAAAATTTTCTCCACCTCACCAAAATAAGCAGCATACTTCATACCTTTACAGCTATATACGCAGAATCTCTTCCATACGCTGGACTGAGCCATATGTCATCCTTTTTCACATAACGGCATTCAATTGGGAAGTGTACTTTATACTTTTTCTTTTCAATAAGGTTTGAAATTTCTTCTACAACGACCTGCATATACTTTGAAGGAACACTATACTCCATTTCATAAAATGGAACCGCACGCGATGTAGCAAATACTTCATAACTCGGACCAATTATTTTTGTATTCGGTACAGCTTTAGCCGATAATCGACTTACTCCTTTACTTATAGAAGGAAACCATTTACATCCTTTAGATAACAAAGAGAACATCTTATTTTCAAGTAACTCTACCTTTAGTTTATGCCATTTCAAATCACTTTTTTTACCCGTTGTTTCGTTTGTAATTTTCACTTGCACTTCATCTGAATAAGGAAAAACGAAAAATTCAAAATGGCGATTCTTCTTATATTCTTCTAGCTTGTTCATTACAGTAGATAAGGACTGTTTTTCACTTTTATAAACGAGTGAATAAGCTGGAATAACCTTCAATTTTATTTTTACAATGATACCTAACATTCCAAGAGACAACTGAAAAGCTCTCCAATATTGTACATTCTCCGTTTGTGAACAAACTATACTCTCACCTGTAGATAAAACTGCGGTAATCTCTATAACTTGTGTTGATAAACTTCCAAAGGTAATCCCCGTGCCATGAGTCCCTGTACTAATCGCTCCTGCAATAGATTGCGAATCAATATCCCCTAAATTTTCTTGCGCATAACCTTTTTCCTCAAGTAACTTCCCTAGCTCATGTAACTTTGTTCCTGCCCATACTTCGGCAACCATCTTCTCCGCATCAACATTCACAATACCCTTCAATTCATCTAAAGAGACTAAAATTTCTTCCGTCTGCACAAGAGGGGTAAACGAGTGTCCTGAACCGACAACGCGAATTTTCTTCCCTTCTTTTCGTGCAAGCTCTACAACTTCTACTACATCTTGTATACTTTCTGGATACATCGTATAATGCGGTGTTCCTTCTACATTCCCTGTCCAATTTCTCCATTTTTGTCCCTTTATAGAAAGCATTGGCCATCCCCCCGATATGTTGAATACTCCCCAACAATCTCTCCCTCTTTCACACGATATAAAAACGGAAACCGCTCACATAATTCTCCAGCTTTACTATGGCGAAACAAGATAGAATCTCCTATCTCTACTCGTTCCTCACCGTTATAAAAAATCGGTGTTTGTACCTCACCAGCACCTTCTAAAGCTAATAGTTTGGCACCATTTGGCCTCCAAATCTCAGGTTCTTTATCCTTCCCAATTGCGCCTGAGGCAATATATCCACCACCTAGACAAGTATAAATTGTTGGAGCTGGTTTACGCACAACTGGCAAAGCAAATCCGACAGCTGGCTGAAGTTGTACTTCTTTATAATAATCAAACAGCTTCGGGGCATAGAAAGCAGAACCTATTGTAATCTCTGAAACTGAATGATCTTGCTCAGTTGTTTTTATACTTCCTGTGCCTCCTCCATTTACAAACCTTAGTTCAATACCTAGATTTTGTATTTCTTTTACGATATGTCCTCTTCTTGCTTTAACTTCTAACACTGATTTCTTCTTTAAATATGAAATCACTTTACTTTTTACTCGTTGATTCGGTATGTGATCTCCTACCCCAGCAATTTGGGCTTCATATCCCATTACACCATCTAGTATTAAAAATGATGATTCTTTCAACCTTTTTACTATTTTCAAAGCACCTTGCACATCTCTTACCGGTGATCTTTTGACCCCAAAATGAAAATTAAAAAAACGACTACTCATATCAATATCTAAGCAAACACGAAAACATCCTTTAGACTTCTCAGCAATTTTTTCTAAATAAACAATATGATCTTCACAATCCACCATACAAGTTATAATGAGCCCTTGCTTTGTTAGCAAACTTATTTCATGTAACGCTCGATCATCATAAGCAGGATATCCGAGCAATAAATCATTGAATCCTTGTTCAATTAAAAACAAAACTTCCCTAGGTGAAAAACACATAATACCTTGAAAACGATCATTTGCAGCTAAAATCTTTTGCATAACCGGAACAGAACGTAACGATTTACTCGCTATACGAATCTTCTTATTTCCACTTAATTCTATAATCAATTGAATATTTCTATCTAAAGCTACTTCATCCAAAAATGCACAAGGTAATGGAACTTCTTTAAAAATTCCTCGATCCACACTTTTTCTCTCCTCTTCTCTATATGTCTTATACATATTGGAAAGAAAGTTGGAATCTCCTCTACAAAATAAAAAAAGTTTCTTCCTATTTAAGAAGAAACTTTTTTAGGACTACTTCATAGAAATAGTTGCTGCTACTGGATAATGATCAGAATAATCATCATACGTATATTTTTTGAGCCATGATGTAACAGTCCACTGTGGAGATTTTGGTTGTAATATTTTATTCTCTATAAATGATGGATTCGCATGGTCCTTACTTGCAATAATATAATCTAAATACTCGGCAGGACTATCAGGGAAATTATATTTTGCAATACTGTTTGTCGTTGCATCCCAAGTTGCTGTATGTCCCGTATAAGATGGAATTGACGCATGCAATGTTTTAAACATGGATGCGTACTCTGAGTCACTATTGTTCTCTGCATTTATTTTATTCACGTTCATATCACCACCAAATAGAACGTACTCGTCATTTGGTATATTCTTATTTTCAATAAAATCTTGAATTTCTTTTAGCTGGTTTGTACGTACAGATGCAGGTGAAGTTTTTCCACACATACTATCTTCAGCCTGCAAGTGTGTCCCAATCACATGAACGAAACGATCATTTTTCTTAATTTTCGTGTATACAAACCCTTTATTTGATAAATTATCTGGTCCGCATCCTTTTGCAAATACATATTGAATCTTTTCAACGATCGGCCATTTACTCACGATTGCAACGCCTCCATCTTCAGGCGTTGAAGATGAATAGCTACCTAACGTTTTATCCCATTCATTTCCATTACTACGACCTAATACTGCTGTTTGATTTGGATATTCTTTCTTCAAATTCCCTAACAAACGATCTGATGCGCTATTATCGAACACTTCATTTAATATAACTACATCCTGATTCTTAATATAATCTGCCGCCCCAATTAAATCGGCACGCTGACTTTGTCCCCAGTTCGGATATAAGTTAGTTGATAGCATATACACGTTGTGCGTCATCACTTTCAAAGTGTTGTTTTGATCTGTAGACGTATCTGCTTGCACTGAAGAACCTCCGTATAAAACTCCTAAACCAATCCCAAAGCTAAGTACACCTTTTAGCAATTTACCTTTCACGTTCCATACCTCCATTTGTATAGTAATAAAAAGGTCAAATACTCTATTGTGAGATTTGACCTTTTTTAAATACTTAACGATCTCCGTACGTATCAAACCAAAGCTGAATGTATCCAGCAGTAACACGTTGTGCATCCATTAATCGCTTACCTGTCATTGGCGTAACTTCAGCGCGCCATTTATCTGCATATTCTTGTGACACAGCTGCTTTTACGAACCAATCTTTCGTATTATCATTTACAATTCCAGAGTAATCTTGTTTCGCTACTACTGCCGCTCCATGAATCCACTCTTCTGGATTTGTACCTTTCCAGTTCCAATATCCATTTCCATCCGTTACTTTATAATTATCTTTTATCGTATCTACAAAGTTTTCATATTTAGAATGGAATCCTTGTGGATATGAAAGATTTGTAAAGTTTGCCGCATGCATCGGTTGGTTTACATCTCCTAAATAATGAAGAGATAATCCTAAATAGAAGAAAGCTTGTTTCATATCTTTATTTTTGTATGATTCACCAGCTAATTTAAAATATTTAGCGCCAGTTTCTTTTGCCTGCTTTGCAAATGGAATATATGTTTTTCCATTGTCTGGATCATAGAAATGTGAAGCAAATGTGCTATTATCATAATAAGGATTTTCATAGTCAGCAGCATAAATACCGTTCTCTAACTCCGTACGCCATTCATTTAATTGTGCAACTCGATCTTGTTTTACAAGTGTTGTATTGCGAGACATAATATCAATCGCACGATTTACAATCCATAAATGAGAATTTACACCTTCTTTATGTTTATCTTCAGCAGACCAGCGGTGAACTATTTTTATTTTACTTCCCCCATCATTTTCATGAGCAAATGCAACGCTTTGTAAAGGAGCTACTACTGTAATAGCTGCTGCTAAAGCAAGTACTTTCTTTTTCATCTGAAATCCTCCATTTTATAATCGAATTATTGTAAACTTTTTGTTAGGATCCTATGATGTCGTCCGGTTAACCTATGACTAGAATATCCCACCTTTCATGAAATTTCTATCACTAAATTAAAATATATAAATGTTCATATCATTATAACTTTATACATAGTGAATATAATGAATGAATGCACTTTCATTTTAATAAACTATTATTAAGGCTTATCTAAACTAATGTAAAAAAAGAGTAAAGCATACACATGCTTTACTCTTTTTTTCTATTCGATAATATACTTGGCAGTTGGACATTAACTGCCAACTTATGTATAAATCCAAACACTAATCCAATTCCAATAAATATGTATAAGATTGTAAATATCTTTCCAAAATCAGTTTGCGGACTAAAATTCGCATCACCGACAGTCGTCAACGTGACCACACTAAAATATAAAGCGTCAAGAGGACGTAATCCTTCAACTGTACTATAAAAAATCGTACCAGACGTTAATGTTAAAAATGTTAATACGAATAATACTTGAAATTCTTTATCTTTCCACGCTCGTAAACAAGCTTTTAGCATCCGTTTCAATGTCAACATAAATGAAAGCATTAGACTTCCCCTTCCAAACAAAATACCTGTAGTTACAGGAAAGTCTATCACCTTTCTGTACAGAAAAAAAGTAGCCCTCTTCTATTTCTAGAAAAGAGCTACTTTTTACTATTCTATATTATTTAGGTGAAACAAGAATTTTCACTTGTGTTTTATCTTTTACAAGTGCTTCAAATCCTTCTTCAACAACTTGATCTACTGTGATTTTTTTCGTAATTAATTTCTCTGCTTGAATTTGGCCAGAGCTAATTAATTTAATAACAGCCGGGAAGATATGACGGTATCCTAAAATACCAACCACTTCTTTTTCTTTTAATACTAAGTTATTCGGAGTAATTGTTGCGTCTTTTTCCCATACACTAACAATTACAGTTTGTCCTTCGAAACTTGTACTTTCAATCGCTTGACGAAGTACTACTTCAACACCTGTTACTTCAAAGCTCACATTTACACCTAAACCATTTGTTAAGTTACGAATTTCTGCTAATACATCTTGAGTAGCTGGATTTAATACGTAATCCGCACCTGCTAATTTTGCTAACTCTTGACGTTCTTTAGAAAGCTCGACTGCAATAACAGGAGTTGCTCCTGCTGCTTTAGCTGCTTGGATAACAAGAAGTCCAATTGGACCACAACCAAATACTGCTACAGCTTCCCCTTCTTTTAATTTACTTTGACGTACTGCATGAACTGCTACAGCTGCTGGTTCTACAAGTGCACCTTGTTCATACGTCATTTCATCTGGAATATGGTGAACCATATCTTCTGGTACTACTGTATATTCAGAGAAACCGCCGCCTTCTCCGCCAAGACCGTGGAAAACAAGTTGTTCACAAACATTGTAATGTCCATGTTTACAAGCTTCACATTTACCACAAGAATAAATTGGTTCTACAACGACGCGGTCTCCCACTTTATGAGATGTAACGCCTTCACCGATTTCAACTACCTCACCGCTAAACTCATGACCTAAAATAACCGGTGCTTTTACATGTGTTAATGGATGCTCTTCTGTTGGAATAAAAATAGGTCCTGCTAAATATTCATGCAGGTCTGTCCCACAGATACCACACCATTTAACTTTAATCTTAACTGCTCCTGGTTTTACAGTTGGTTCTGGTACTTCTTCTACTCTTACATCACGTTGATTATGCCAAAGTAATGCTTTCATTTTATACATCCCTCTCTATGTATATACTTAACCTGGTGAAGTTTACAAATCTATTATAATACTTCTATCCATATATTTCAAAAAAACAATCTCATTTCCACTAAATTTTAACAAATAACGTTCAATATTTTGTCACTTTGTACTTTTTTCCACATCTGTTAACTCAATTTCATTGCGGTTGAAATTAGCATTATGCCATAATAGCATAGGAGAGGTGAATATCGCTTGAAATATTTTATTTACTTTATTGTTATCGTAGCGTTTCTAGATACATTTTCACAATTACCTATTATGAGTACGTTCGCTCAAAGTCTTGGAGGATCCCCTCTTATTATTGGGCTAGTTGTCGGCATGTATTCATTTGCTAATATGATTGGTAATATTATTGCTGGCGCTGCTGTCGATAAATTTGGTGCAAAAAAAATACTTTATATAAGCATGGGACTCACGAGTTTCATAGTCTTGTTATACACCGTTGTTCAAAGTGGTGAACAACTATTAGTTGTTCGCTTTATGCATGGGTTTAGTGACGGATTTTTAATTCCTGCTGCCTTTACGTTTTTATCAAAACAAACAAATTCAGCAAGACAAGGTAAGGCAATGGCCCTATCTGGTGCTGCTGTTGGAACAGCGGCAATTGTAGGACCTGCCTTCAGCGGGATTATGAAAGCAACTGCTGGTATAGAGTGGGTGTTCATTACCATTTCTATTTTAATGGTTCTTGGTACAATCGTATCTCTCTTCTTCTTACCAAATAACGTATCAAGAAAAGATACTTCAAGAACACAAATGATGAATAAAGAAGATATGTTTGAACTATTGAAAGCAGAACCGTTATTACAGGCATATATTGGTGCTTTCACACTCATGTTTTCACAAGGAATTGTCACTTATATGTTACCAGTGAAAGTTGAGGCATTAGCGCTTAAAGCATCTACAACAGGCATGATGTTAAGTGTATTCGGTATTACCGCTATCCTCTTCTTCTTACTACCAACAAATCGTATTTACGATCGATTTAATCGTTCAAAACTAATGTTAATTGGTATTGCAGTAATGGCATTAGCATTATCTTTACTTGGATTATTTGCAACAAAAGGCATGCTCTTTATCGTTATGATGATTTATGGCATTGGATTCGCTATCCTTTTCCCATCGATAAATGCATTACTTGTTGAAAATACGACAGATGATAAACGCGGAAAAGCATTTGGATTGTTTTATGCTTTCTTCTCATTAGGAGTTGTTGCTGGATCCTTTACAGTTGGAGCAATCGGGGCATCCCCTAGCGCCAGCTTCGTTATTGGAACTGCATTCTTATTAACATTTGCCGGAATGATTTATGTCAGAAGCAAAGTAAAAGGCCGAGACAAAGTAAAAAAGACAATGATAGGATAATTCCATCATTGTCTTTTTTTAAATGATAAACTTCTATTCAACTTTTAACTTTCAATAAGCCATATTTAATAAACAATATGGCATTATATTTTTCATAGAGATAATACAATGGATAACAAAATAAAAAGAAAATAAGTACAGTTGGGACATCGTCTATAATAGAAAAATATTTTACTAGCAATTCCTTAATACTCTCTCCAATTATAATAAACAGTGGAATGATACAAATTGCCGCTAATATTAAGCATGGTGTGATCCTCATTTCTTTTAGCCCCACCTTACAGTGTGGACACTTGAATGAAAAAGGATGCGGGAGCTCCATAATATGTTGTGCAGTAATATTCCCTTCACACTGTGGACATTCAATTCCTTCTTTCATTTAACTCACTCCTTTCTATTCATAAAAAAGAGCACTATCCAATAGCGCTCTTTTATTGCCGAATATATTACTTTTGTGTGTAGCTAAGTAACAATGTAAATAAATTGAATGGTAAAGGCAATACTACATTTCTTCTTTTACAAAAAAAGTGTATCAATACCAACGATACTTCGACAATTTCCTCGGAAATATTTCCTTTCCCTACATAATTTGATACACTACATATAAACAGACACTTGTATTACATAAGCTAAAATAATAACTTACTGTACAAATTCAAAAGCACATTCCTCATATGAAGAATGTGCTTTTCTGTTATTAACGTTTAATCCAAACAGCGCCTGCTGATTTATCCTCTGCCTGTCCAACAACTTGGAATTTAAGTCCAAGATTCGGAACTTTTCTTCCTGCGTCTGCAATTTGTTTATTACTATATACTTTTGAATCATCAAAAGTTGTAACACCTTGTAATCCAGAATAGTTAAACTGTCCACGTGTTAATGAATTTACACTCCATGCTGGTGTTTGATCAAATGAAAATGCTGCGTCTGCAATTTGCATACCTGTATTACCGTAAGTTGGTTTTCCGTTTAAATTGCCGACAAGTGCCTCTGGATGCGAATCTACAACACCAAGGAAGCCTTCACCTGGATGCTCCCCAACCCAGTTATCTTTAAAGCTATCATCTGCGTACCAAACGACAAGACCTGTATTATACACTGGACCTTTTCCTGCTTTTAATCCATTATCTGATCCTGCATAGTTTCTCCACTCTAAGTAGTAATAATGAGCTTTTTTCTCTGTTCCATCAGAAACAACGAATCCATTTAACTGCATGTTAGGTGTTCCTTCTGCATCATCAGAAAATACTACTTGTCCATCAACAGTTACATTTACATTATCCATCGCGAAACCTTTATATGTTACAGCTGGATCTGTAATATAATCGAATTGCAGTTTCACTTTTTTTCCTTTAAATTGACTTAAATCATATGATTTATCTATCCATTTCCCATCTGTTGTATCTTTATCTCCTTGGACTACTTTTTCTCCAAGTCTATCAATTAATGTTTTCGTTCCATCTTCTGTTACTGCATGTACTTCGACAAAATCGCACTCTGCTTCTAACTCATAATTTGCTTTATAATCGAATTTTGCATTTGTTCCTTTTGTTAAATCAAAGAATGGTGTTTCTAGTGTTGTATGCATATCATCTCCTCTTGTACTGTAATATGCATGCTTTCCAAACTCCGGCTTAATCGTTTCGACACTTTTACCTGGTAAGTTAACACGTACAACGCCTGGACGATTTGATTTTGTAACACTTTGATCGATATATGTAGGAACTCCTACACCACGCTTAATGTTATCGTAATCTACTTCCAAAATTTTTGCCCAGTTGCCACCCATATTCTTTTGTAAGAAATCTTTATTTTGTGGTGAGAAACTAGTTGGCTCTGTTCCTGCAATTTTCCCTGTCCAACTTCCCCCACTCATGAGTGACCAAGCTTCGACAGGTGAACCAGTTCCAGTATATTTCGTATCGTATTCATCTGGTAAGCCAAGATCATGTCCAAATTCATGCGCAAATACACCTACCGCTCCATCTTCTGGTTCAATTGTGTAATCATGCGCTGCTACTTTGCCACCAAAGTAATCTACCTTTGATTTTGTCCCTTCAATTGCTACTGGATCTATTGCTAATTTTGAACGATGTGACCAAATGGCATCATCGCCTAATTTACCACCACCAGCTTCTTGACCAACACCTGCATGGATTACCATTAAATGATCAATTACACCGTCAGGCTCATTTTGATTCCCATCACCATTTGTATCATATCTATCAAACTGATCAAATTGAGATAAATCTAACCCTTTCTCAGCAGCTGCATGTAAAGCTTCTTTCACTAAATCACGTGCGCCTTTTGGTCCTTTATTATCGTGACCACTACTACCATCAGCACCGTAGTCAGATGCTTTTCCTGGAACAGTTAGCCACTCCGTTACATATCCATCTGTCGTATAACTACCACCAGACTGCTCTTCGTAATATTGTTTAAATGTTTTTACTTTCGAACCATCAAATAACGTGTATGGTTCATTACCAAATAACATCTTTTGATAATGCTCTCTACTAAAGTCATTCGAATACATATACCCTGGCGTTTGATCAATATTATTATGTTTATAATCACTAAATTCAACGAGTAATACTAATACCTTATCTGTTCGAACAGATCCCTTATACGGCGCTTGTTTTGCTTTAGATGTTGGCACTTGCCCATTCAATTGTTTTTTATTTGGTTCAGGCTTTTGCTCAGGGCTAACATTTTTTTCAGGTTTCTTTACTTTCTCCTTTTCTTCCATTTTTTTCTCTTTTACTTTTTTCACGAAATCAGATGCCTCTTTAGCAGTATCGGCTGGGAAAATTTCTTTATTTGCCTGATCCCCTTGTTTCTTTTCAATATATTTCTCTACAGCTTTTTTCGTCTCTTCCTTAGAAGATGCTGGATTAATTGTTCCTCTTTCTTTCAACGCTTCCGCTAAACGATCTTCTTGAATTAAGTTGTAATCAATTGGTGTTGTAGATACATTTTCTTTCTCTTTTGCTGGCGTTTCTGCGTATGCTAATGGAGCACTCATGACAGATGTACATCCGATAATTGCCGCAATTGCTAATGACGATAACACTTTAAATGGCGCTGTTCTTCTCATTCTATTTCTCTCCTTTTATAAAACTTAAAATTCAGATAAATAAGTGCATTTAAATCAAGTGCTCTACTTTCTTCCCTCCCTATATAAAAAGGCATAATTCTATAAACGTTAAGCTTTCTGTTATAGAATCATGCCCTCCAGTTTTCTGGTCAGAACTTCTACCGTTTTATGTCGAAATATGAAACATAAAAAGTGATTTGATATATATTAAATAGCTTATATAAAAAATTTAAAAGACAATATGCAAAATTGCATGAAAATTCTTTTAAATAAAAAAGAATCCTAGTCAATTAAACTAGGATTCTTGATTTTCTATTATTTCTCTTGTGTTTTTTCCCAATCAGCTAAGAATTTCTCAATTCCTTGATCTGTTAATGGGTGCTTCACTAATGAAGCAATTACGTTTGCTGGGATTGTTGCAATATGTGCACCATTTAATGCTGCGTCAGTTACGTGAACACTGTGACGTACAGATGCTGCGATAATTTCTGTTTCGATACCGTGAATTGCAAAGATTTCTGCGATTTGGCGAATTAAGTCCATACCGTTATGACCGATATCATCTAAGCGACCTAAGAATGGTGAAACGTATGTTGCACCAGCACGAGCTGCAAGTAATGCTTGAACTGCTGAGAACACTAATGTAACATTTGTACGAATTCCTAAGTCAGAGAACGCTTTTACTGCTTTTAAACCTTCTGTTGTCATTGGAACTTTTACAACAACGTTTGGAGCAATTTTCGCTAACTCTTTTCCTTCTTCGATCATTTTATCTGCTTCTAAACTAATTACTTCTGCACTTACAGGTCCTTCTACGACGTTGCAAATTTCACGAATGCGCTCGTGGAAATCTACGCCTTCTTTTGCTACAAGTGATGGATTTGTCGTTACTCCAGCTAATACGCCTAATGCATTTGCCTCTTTAATTTCGTTAATGTTTGCTGTATCAATAAAGAATTTCATTTGTTATTCTTCCTTCCTAATTTTCATTTTATATTTATTTATTTTTCTTAATAAGCTCTAATTCAATCGGAATAGATTTGTCCACTTTTTTACCTTGTGTGATCTCTTTTGCTGTTTGCATCGCCTTCTCTCCGATTAATTCCGGTTTTTGAGCAACTGTTGCAGCCATACGCCCATCGTTAACCGCTTTTACAGCATCTTCTGTTGCATCAAATCCAACAACGACTACATCTGTTTTCCCAGCAGACTTCAATGCTTCAAGTGCACCTAATGCCATCTCGTCGTTATGCGCAAACACGGCTTTAATATCACCATTTGCTTGCAAAATGTTTTCCATAACAGATAATCCTTTTGCTCTATCAAAATCAGCCGCTTGTTTAGCAACTACTTTTAAAGACTTATCGGCTACGTTATGGAATCCTTTCCCACGTTCACGAGCAGCAGAGGATCCAGGGATTCCTTCTAACTCAGCAACGTTTGCTCCTTCGCCGACCAATTCACGAATGTAATCACTAGCCATTTGACCACCTTCGATGTTATTAGATGCAATGTGAGAAACAACCTTACCTGAATTTGCAACGCGGTCTACTGTAATAACAGGAACGTTCGCTGCATTTGCCGCACTTACTGCTGAAGCAACAGCATCTGAATCGGTTGGATTAATAACAACTACATCGACACCTTTTTGAATTAAATCTTCAACATCGTTCGTTTGCTTTGCTGCATCATTTTGCGCATCAACAGCAATCAATTCAATGCCGCTATCTTTCGCTTTCTTTTCTGCACCCTTTTTCAAAGTTACAAAAAATGGATTGTTTAAAGTTGAAACAGAGAATCCAACTTTAATAGTTTTATTTCGACCTTTATCGCTAGAATCCTTTGCCCATTCTGGCGGTTCCATTGAACAACCAGCAGTAATGACCATAATACATGCAACGAGTATAAGTAACCATTTCTTCATGAACTGTCCCTCCATTATGCTTCTTTTCGGCGATCAATTAATACAGCTAGTAAGATTACAAGTCCTTTTACAACTTGTTGGAAGAAAGAAGATACACCTAATAAATTTAAACCGTTATTTAGTACTCCGATAATAAGTACACCGATGAATGTACCAACGATCCATCCTCTTCCCCCAGAAAGACTTGTTCCACCTAATACAACTGCTGCAATTGCATCTAATTCGTAAGAAGTACCTGCAGTCGGCTGTGCAGAATCTAATCGTGATGTTAAGACAATACCTGCAAGCGCTGCCAAAATTCCGGAAAGACCATAAATCATTACTTTAATTCTCGTAACATTAATACCTGATAGTGCTGCTGCTTCTTCATTTCCACCAATTGCAAATGTACGGCGACCAAATGTCGTTTTCTTCAAAATGAAGTACAGTACTGCAAAAGCGATCATCATTGTAACAGCTGGTACCGGAATACCGAGAAAATAACCGCGACCAAACATTTGGAACATTAAATGATTACCAAGTCCAGTGATCGGACGTCCGTCCATATAAACAAGCGTCAACCCGCGAAAAATAGTCATTGTTGCTAAAGTCGCAATAAATGGAGCTACTTTTCCCTTCACTATGATGATACCGTTTACAATTCCCATTACAAGACCAGCTAATAATCCAACTGCCATCGCAAGGAACGGGTCCATGCCACTTGCCATCATTCCAGCAACAAGTGCACTTGATAATGCTAAAATAGAACCTACCGATAAGTCAATACCCCCTGTTAAAATTACAAAGGTCATTCCGAATGCAATAAGCGCATTAATCGATACTTGACGCAGTATATTAAATAAATTTGGAATTTCAATAAACGCTGGATTTAAAGCCGTAATTACTACAATAATTAGCGCTAGTCCAATTAAAGACCCAAGTTGTTGTAATACATTCCCCTTCTTAGCCATCCTTACTCTCCCCCTGTAGCTAGTGCCATAATAGACTCTTGTGATGCCTCATCTTTCTCTAAAATGCCGCCGACTTTTCCTTCATGAATAACAAGAACGCGATCACTCATCCCTAAAACTTCTGGAAGCTCAGATGATACCATAATAACGGCATCTCCTTGCTCGGTAAGCTTATTCATAATAGAGTAAATTTCTTTTTTTGCTCCAACATCAACACCCCTTGTTGGCTCATCTAAAATGAGTAACTGCGGGTGGATACCTAACCATTTTGCAATAACAACTTTTTGCTGATTTCCACCAGAAAGAGATTTCACCGCTTGTTCTCCACTAGATGCTTTCACATTAAGAAGTTTCATCATGTCCGCTGTAAACTGTTGTTCTAGTTCGTTGCTTAGAACACTTCCCTTTGAAAGACTTTCTAAATTTGGTAAAGCTAAATTTTCTCGAATTGAGAAATCTAGCACTAACCCTTCAGATTTTCTATCCTCTGTAATGAATGCGATTCTTTGTCTAATCGCATCTATCGGACTATCAATCTTTACTTCTTGCCCATTTATAAAAATTTGGCCAGAATCTAAAGGTTCGTATCCAAATATCGCTTTCATAATATCCGTACGGCCAGCTCCCATCAAGCCAGCTACACCAAGGATTTCACCTTTTCTCACTTGAAACGAAACATTTTCAAACTTCCCTTTTTTCGTTCCATTACGGATTTCAAAAATAACATCGCCAACTTGACTATTCCGTTCTGGGTAACGTTCACCAATGCTGCGCCCCACCATCATACTCACTACTTCATCAAACGATGTTTCCGGAATGGATCTCTTTTCGACGTATTCCCCATCACGTAAAATCGTAATGGTATCACATATTGAAAAAATTTCTTCCATTCGGTGTGAGATATAAACGAACGAAACGCCTTCTTTACGTAATTTATTAATGACAGTAAACAACGTTTCAATTTCACGATCTGTTAATGCCGCTGTAGGCTCATCCATAATAATAACGCTCGCGTTTGTCATTAATGCTTTCGCAATTTCGATAATTTGCTGTTGTCCAACCGATAACTCTCCTGCCAACATAGCGCCTTTTACATGTAACCCTAGTTCCGCTAGTTGCTGCTGCGCAATCGCATTCATTTGACGTGTACGCAAAATCCCTGTCTTTCCATACATTAACTCTTTACCGAGAAACATATTTTCAGCTACTGTTAAATTCGATAATATGTTCAATTCTTGATGTATAAATGCAATACCGTACTCTTCAGCTTCTTTCGCATTTTTAAAAGTTCGTTCTTGTCCATCAATCGTGATTGTTCCACCATCTTTTTTGTATACACCTGTTAAAATCTTCATGAGCGTTGATTTACCCGCTCCATTTTCCCCCATCAATGCATGGACTTCTCCTGTTTCAATCATAAATTGTGCATTCTTCAAAACAGGATTGCCATTGAACGCCTTTGAAATATTTTTCATTTCAATACGCATTCCCATCACTTCCCTTTATTAAAAAATCACGCCTGCATGTAAAATTACATTGGCATAAGGCGTAGCCTCGCCTGTACGAATAATAGCTTTCGCTTTTTTCGTATGCTCTTTAAATTGTTCATGAGATACATATTCAAGCGCTGGCTCTACTAATTGCAGCTCAATCTCTTTATTTATTTCCGCATTATTGTTAATAACCTCTTCTGCTAACGTCACTTTTTCAATTGCCATATCATCCGCTACCACTTGCAATACATCTAAAAAGCTAGGTTTTCCAATTTCAACAGCTAAATCAATTCTTTTTACTCCGTCAGGAATTGGTAAACCGCAATCAGCAATTACAATCGTATCCGTATGCCCAAGTGAAGCAAGGATTGATGCAATCTCACTGTTTAATACGCCGTGCTTTTTCATCCGACAATCACCTGCACTTCACGTACTTTATCTCTCGTTGGCATACCGCCTTGCGCCCCAAGTTTCGTTACAGAAAGACCACCAGCAATATTCGCAAAACGAATTGCTTTTTGAAGTGTTTCTCCTTCAGAAAGCGCAACTGCTAATGCACCATTAAATGTATCACCAGCTCCAGTCGTATCTACTACATCAACAGCAATGCTAGGAACATGTACAATCTCCGTACCATTATGGAAACGTACACCGTTAGAACCTTCTGTCATCAATAGTTTGTTTGGATATTTAGCCAGTAACTCTTCAATTGGTGATGTGAAATCATCTAATACAATGCGGCACTCATGTTCATTTGGCGTAATATAAGTTGCCTTTTCTAAAATATCTTCTGATAACACTTGTGCTGGCGCTGGGTTTAACATAACCGGGATTTTGTGTTCCTCACAAATAGCCAATACATATTTTACTGTTTCAAGTGGAATCTCTAGTTGAAGCACAACCATATCTGCTTTTGTAAGAAGATCTTTTGAACGATTTACAACCGACTCATTGACAAGAGCATTCGCTCCTTGCACGACAACAATACTGTTATCTTCTTCTGCTAAAACGATATGAGCAATTCCTGTCGCCGTATCTGTAACCGGTACCACATAGTCGATAAAAACGCGCTCGTTCTCTAAATTTTTTCTAACTACCGTTCCATAATTATCGTTTCCTACCGCACCAATCATCGCTACATTTGCGCCTAATCTCGCTGCAGCAACCGCCTGGTTAGCTCCTTTCCCTCCTGGAATTGTATGAAATGCTTCACCAATTACTGTTTCCCCTGCTTTCGGACGTTTTTTTGAAACGGCCACTAAGTCCATTGAAATACTACCTACTACTGCAATATTTGGCATCTATTTCATCTCCTTACTTCGTTGTATTTCGTTCTATAATTTCAATCGGTAAACGATAATGTTTCTCTTCTAATACGTTTCCTTCCATCTGATCTAACAGTAGTTCTGTTGCAATTTTCCCCATTTCGTAAATTGGCTGTGCAACAGTTGTAATAGATGGATACATCATCTCTGTTAAAGAAACTCCATCGAATCCGATAATTTGTAAATCATCCGGAATAGAAATCCCCTTTTGAAGCGCAGCCTTGACGATACCTATTGCAATTAAATCATTTCCAGCAACAATACCATCAATATGCGGATATTCTTCTAATAGTTCCACTGCTACACGCTCACTATTAGCTGGATCAAATGTACTCTCTGCAATCATATAAGAAAGATTATTTTGTCTAATAACGTCTACAAAGCCTTCAAAACGTTCATTCGCTGTGCTTACGTCACGCGGTCCACGAATATGCGCAATATGTTTACAGCCTTTATCTATTAATAGCTTTGTCGCTGCCTGACTTCCCGCATAGTTATCTGCATACACAGCAGGTATACGCTCATTAAACATACGGTCAATTGCAACGACTGGTACTGACAAATTCATGTAATTAACACTATTTTGTGGATTTGTTGCTACAATAAATCCGTCCACATTATTTTGCCTAAGTACATCAATATATTGCTTTTCTTTCTCTAAATTTTCATCAGAGTTACAAAGTACAACCGTATATCCCTGCTTATGAGCTACATCTTCTACGGCACGTGCAACTTCTGGAAAGAATGGATTCACGATATTTGGAACAACTAAGCCAATTAAACGAGATTTCTTATTATATAGTGAGCGTGCTACTGTACTAGGTTTATAATCTAGCATCTCAATCGCTCGTTCTACTTTCTTTAATGTATCTTCATGAACATATCCATTTTTATTTAACACTCTGGAAACGGTCGCAACAGATACTCCCGCTAATTTCGCAACGTCTTTAATCGTACTCATTCTTTTCCCTCTCCATTTCATGTAACCGTTTACAGAAAATAATATAACGTATTTCTAGAAATACGTCAATCATTTCTCACGAAAAGGCTTTTAAGGTTATACTCAAAAAAGCACCGCCATAAGGCGATGCTTTTTCATTACGAATATGATACAGTTTGTTCTTTTTCTTCTGTAGCTGGCTCTTTAGCATCTTTTTTACGATCTGACAGTTTAATCTTCTGTAAGAAAATTGTAAAGATAGCGCCTACTACGATAAATACTAATCCTGTTAAGAATACAGTATGAAGTGAGTCTACTAAAGAGTTTTTCAAAATCGGTACAATGCTGTTAGCGAACGCTTCTGGCATTTGTTTTAATGCCTCTGGACTAAATAACATTGAATATAAACCTTGTGGATCTGTATGAATCATATCTTTAAATTTCGTTACCATTTGTCCCGCTTCTTTCGGGAATGTATCTAATACAGGTACTAAATTCTTTGTTAATGTTGTACCTGAAGTGTTATTCATGATTGATCCTAAAATTGTAATACCAAATGTTCCGCCGATTTGACGGAAGAACTGACTTGATGATGTTACGACACCAAGATCTTTTTTCGGGAAGCTTTCTTGTAACGCTAATGTTAATGTCGGCATTACAAGACCCATTCCTAAACCGATAACCATCATATAAGAAGTAGCAGTCAATTTAGTTGTGTGCATATCCATCGTTGTTAATAACCAGAATCCTCCAGCCATTATAAGCATTCCTGTAATAATTTGTGGTTTTACACCAACTTTTAATACAAGTTGCCCGCCAATAATACTCATCACAATCATTGTAATCATCATTGGCGTCATAATTGTTCCTGATTCAGCAGCACTTACTCCTACAATTCCTTGCATGAAGAATGGTACGAACATAATCGCACCGAACATTCCAATACTCATAAAAAATCCAA
Source organism: Bacillus cereus group sp. Bc010 (assembly GCF_027716745.1). Taxonomy (NCBI): domain Bacteria; kingdom Bacillati; phylum Bacillota; class Bacilli; order Caryophanales; family Bacillaceae; genus Bacillus; species Bacillus cereus group sp. Bc010. The sequence goes on along the minus strand of NZ_JAQFUY010000013.1, from coordinate 93,278 downwards.
TCGCATTTAGTAATGTAAATGTACGATTTTTAAAGAAATGCATCGGTAAAATTGGTTCTTCCGCTTTCGTTTCAACGATAACAAAGCTAACGATACCAATTAAAGCTAATGCAAATAACCCGATAATTTGCCAAGAATCCCATGCGTAATCTTTTCCACCAAACGTTAATGCAAGTAATAAACTGACAACACCGAGAATCATCGTAAAGATTCCAGCGATATCAATTTTAATTGGTCCTGTTTGTTTATGTGATTTTAATCCCATTGCAATAAAGATTGTTGCTAAAATACCAACTGGCAAGTTAATGTAGAATACCCATCTCCAGTTCACTGCATCTACAATCCAACCACCCACTTGTGGTCCAATTACAGAAGCAAGACCGTATAACGCACCAAAAATACCTTGCCATTTCGCACGTTCTTTTCCCGTGAACATATCTCCGATAATAATCATAGCCATTGGCATCATAATACCGCCACCAAGACCTTGAATACCACGGAAAATAATTAATTCTGTCATACCATTTGCCATACCACATAATGCTGAGCCAACCATAAAGATAACTAGCCCTGTTATATATACGTTACGACGTCCAAGTAAATCCGCTAATTTACCTGCAATTGGTACAACTGTTGTTGATGTTAACATATAAGCTGTTGTTAACCACGTCATTAAGCTTAATCCGCCTAGTTCACCAACGATACGTGGCATTGCTGTACCAACGATTGTTCCATCTAAGGCAGCAAATAGCATCGCAATTACTAAACCGACTAACAACAACTTTCTATTTATATTTTCTTGTTGCTCCATGTAATCTCCTCAATTCCTCTTAGTTTTTCTCTTTTTCCTCTTGTGTCCCGCAAATAATAGTTTCTAACTTCTCAAAAAGGCGTAACAAATCTTCTCTTTCTTGCAACTCTAAATGTGAGAAATATTTTGCAATGTGCTCATTACGAGCAGTCATCGCCTCTTCTACCCTAGCTTTACCCTTTTTTGTTAACTCAATGACGACAACACGACGGTCATCTTTATCGTGATAACGCTCGACAAGCTCTTGGTCAATTAAGCGATCTATCATCACTGTAATTGCACTAGGCTTTACATACATTTTTTTTGCTAATTTTGTCGCCCTTGAAGCTCCATAATGATCTAAAATCTTTAAAATATAAAACTGCGGTGGTGTAAGTCCTGTTGCTTGCATTTGTTCTAATAACTCTGTCTGCATTTTCTTTCCAATCGAAAAAGCAAGAGCTTGAATTTTATCGATATGCGTCATATCATTTGGCATGTTATCCACCTCTTATTTAAGCACCAAAATATTTAATGTATTTAAATATTAATACCGCGAACAAAATCCGTCAACACTTTTTATTTATAAAAACGTTTACATTTTTGTCACAAAGTTGTATAATTTTCGTCGAAGTTAATATTGACAGTCACGGAGAATCGGAGTACACGGCTATGAATCATAAAAAAGGAAACTTTTTTATATTTCATGGCCTTTTTATATTCTCTCTGACTTACAACACTTCGAATTAAATTGGGGAGGATTTTCATTTTATGTTTTTCACACAATTCTTTAAACCTGCGCCCCACGTGGAACGCTTACCAGCTGATCGCGTTGATAGTGAATACCGTAAATTACGTTTACAAGTATTTTTAGGTATCTTCATCGGCTATGCAGGTTATTACTTTGTTCGAAAAAACTTTTCACTAGCAATGCCATACTTAATTGAACAAGGCTTTAGTAAAGGGGAGCTTGGGGTTATCCTTTCAGCAGTTTCTATCGCTTACGGATTAAGTAAATTTCTTATGGGTATCGTATCCGATCGTTGTAATCCTCGCTACTTTTTAGCAGCTGGGCTATTTTTATCAGGTATCATTAATATTGTTTTCGGCTCATTTTCTTTCATTACAACGAGCATTATACTTATGTTTGTACTTCAGTTTTTAAATGGATGGGTACAAGGGATGGGATGGCCTCCTTGTGGTCGTACAATGGTTCACTGGTTCTCTATTAGTGAACGTGGTACAAAAATGTCTATTTGGAACGTCGCTCATAATGTCGGTGGCGCACTTATGCCTTCCCTTGTAACATTAGGGTTATATTTCTTTGCAAATGATTGGAAAAGTATTTTTTACTTCCCAGGTATTCTTTCAATTTTAGTTGGTATTTATGTATTAATTACGATGAGAGATACACCTCAATCTTGTGGATTACCTTCTATTGAAGAACATACTGGAGAATATCCACCAGATGAAAAAGTACAAGATCGCGAACGCGAACTTTCGGTAAAAGAAATTTTATTTACATACGTACTAAATAATAAATTTTTATGGTACATCGCGATTGCGAACGTTTTCGTATATTTCGTACGTTACGGTGTTGTAGACTGGGCTCCTACTTATTTAGTAGAAGAAAAAAGCTTTACTCATAGTAGTTCACGTACAGCTTACGCTCTATATGAATGGGCTGGTATTCCAGGTACACTTCTTTGCGGCTGGATGAGTGATAAACTATTCAAAGGACGCCGCGCACCTGCTGGAATTTTATTTATGGTTGGTGTATTTATCGCCGTTCTTGTTTACTGGCTAAACCCTCCTGGTAATCCAATGGTTGATAGTATCGCACTTGTTGCAATTGGATTTTTAATTTACGGACCGGTTATGTTAATTGGTCTACACGCTCTTGACTTAGCACCAAAGAAAGCTGCTGGAACTGCAGCGGGCTTAACTGGCTTCTTCGGTTACTTAGGCGGAGCAGCTTTCGCTAGTGCTGCTATGGGCTTTATCGTCGATGCATTTGGGTGGGATGGCGGATTCATCTTGTTACTTGCATCTTGTGTACTTGCAATGTTTTTCCTTGCTCTTACTTTAAATACAGGGTCAATAAAACAAAAGCAAGCTTAAGCACTAATATTATTCTTACCAAAAAAAGAGAGACTGTTCTTTACAGAACATCTCTCTTTTTTCTACATATAATACTTTTTTCTTACAAAAGATTTATTTCCCTTTCTTATACATGTTAGCGTTTTCAAAACACTCCAACTACTTATATACATGCATCCAATCTCTATATAAAAAGATTTTTGAATATTTTCTCAACTTTCTCTTGTCAAACATTGTCAATTTATATTAAAATAACAACAACATACAAAATGTTTAGTCTTTTCAGAAATATGGAGGGATAGCCATGAAGAATCCACTTCTTCGCATTGAAAACTTACAGACTTCCTTTCGCATACAAGATCAATATCATGCCGCAGTTGATGATGTTTCGTTAACAGTCCATGAAAATGAAATTGTCGCGATAGTCGGTGAATCAGGTTGCGGAAAAAGTGCACTTGCCCTTTCCATTATGCGACTGCATAATGAAGCAAATACAAAATTACAAGGGCAGCTTAACTATAGAGATAAGGATTTACTAACGATGTCAGCCGCAGAGATGAATAAAGTACGCGGATCAAACATCGGCATGATTTTCCAAGAACCTCTTACAGCACTCGATCCTCTTATGACAGTTGGAAAACAAATTGAAGAAAACTTAGACTACCACACAAGCCTTTCAAAAGTTGAGAAGAAAGAACGCACCTTAGAACTACTTCATCAAGTTGGTATTCCAAAACCAGAACTTACATATAAACAATACCCACACGAATTATCTGGCGGAATGAGACAAAGAATTGTTATCGCAATTGCAATTGCTTGTAACCCAGCACTCGTTATTGCGGATGAACCGACAACGGCTCTTGACGTAACCATTCAAGCACAAATTTTAGACTTACTAAAATCTATTCAAGAACAAACGAAAATGGGCATCATTTTAATTACTCATGATTTAAGTGTTGTCGCAGAAACAGCCGATCGTATCGTCGTTATGTACGCTGGACAAGTTGTAGAAACAGGAAAAGTTGAAGAGATTTTTAACAACCCTCTTCACCCATATACTCGTTCTCTATTAAACTCCATTCCATCTGCGTATGCTGAAAAAGAAAAATTGCATGTAATTCAAGGGGTGGTTCCTTCGTTAGCGAAGATGCCTCGCACAGGTTGCCGCTTCCAAGCTCGAATTCCATGGATTAGACCTGATCAGCACGAGGAAAATCCAATTTTACATGAAGTAAAACCAGACCACTGGGTGCGTTGTACTTGCTACAAGCATTTCAACTTCCAAGATAAGAAAGGAGATGACGTAACTCATGGCACTGCTTAAAGTAGAAGATTTAAAAGTACATTTCCCAATTAAAGGTGGTTTTTTCGGGCGCACATTAGATTACGTACGCGCTGTAGATGGTGTAAGTTTTGAATTACAACCGGGTGAAACATACGGGATCGTTGGTGAATCAGGAAGTGGTAAATCAACAACGGGTAAAGCAATTATGCATTTAACAAAAGCAACAGAGGGTAGCATTCATTTTAATAATAGAGATTTAACAAAGTTAAGTCGCTCTGAGTTACGTGAACAACGAAAAGATATTCAAATGATTTTCCAAGATCCGTATTCATCGCTAAATCCGAAGAAACGTGTTCTCGACATTATTGCGGAACCTCTTCGAAATTTTGAAAAGCTCTCACCTGATGAAGAACGGAGAGCAGTTCAAGAATATCTTGATAAAGTTGGTCTAAATCCAGAGTCTATTTATAAATATCCACATGAATTTTCCGGTGGTCAAAGGCAGCGGATTGGTATTGCACGCGCTCTTACTTTAAAGCCGAAGCTTATTATTGCGGATGAGCCAGTATCTGCGCTTGACGTCTCTGTACAGGCACAAGTATTAAACTTCTTGCAAGATTTACAAGCTGAGCTCGGACTAACATACTTATTCATTAGTCATGATTTAGGTGTAATTCGTCATATGTGTGATCGTATCGGTGTTATGTATCGCGGACGCATCGTCGAAGAAGCAACTAGTGCAGAAATTTATAGTAATCCGCAACATATTTATACGAAGCGCCTAATATCAGCAATTCCTGATATTCGTCCTGAGAACAGAGAGAGACAGCGTAAGCTCCGTCAACAAGTAAGCTCTGAGTACGAGAAATCATACGAAAATTATTTCAATGAAAACGGTCGGGCTTATGATTTAAAACCAATCTCGCCAACGCACCGGGTGGCATTACCATAAGGGAGTGATAAAACATGTGGAAGTTTATATTACGGAGATTTTTAGTGATGATCCCGCAATTATTCGTGTTAAGTATACTTGTCTTTCTATTAGCTAAGGCAATGCCAGGCGATGCATTAACCGGCAGAGCAGTAAATAATCCGAAAGCTGATCCAAAGGTCATTGAAGAGCAACGCGAAAAATTAGGTTTAAATGATCCCGTTACAACACAATATGTTCGCTGGGTTAAAAATGCTGTGCAAGGTGACTTTGGTATTTCCTATGCACATAAAATGAAAGTAACTGATTTAATCGGTGAACGCCTTGGAAATACAATTTGGTTAGCAATTCTTGTCCTTGTTCTTACTTACGTGATTGCAATTCCACTTGGTGTAATAAGTGGACGTTGGACTGATACTTGGGCAGATCGACTCATTACACTGTATAACTATTTAGGACTTGCTACACCACTATTTATATTTGCATTAATCATGCTCTTCCTATTCGGATTTAAGCTTGCAATATTCCCAACCGGTGGTAGCGTAGATCCTCAAGTTGCAACAGGTACATTCGCTTACTATTTAAGTAAATTGAATCACATGATATTACCAGCTTTATCTGGTGCATTAATTGCAACAGTTGGTACAATCCAATATTTACGAAGTGAAATTATTGATACAAAGCATAAAGATTTTGTACGCACAGTAAAAGCAAAAGGTGTCCCAGAATCGAAGGTCTACTCTAGACATATTTTACGTAATTCATTCTTACCAATCGCAGCTTTCTTAGGATATGAAATTACAAGCGTAGTCGCAGGATCAATTTTTCTAGAAAGCATCTTTAGTTACCCTGGTATCGGTCAATTATTTATGCAGTCTATTTCCCAACGTGATTTTAGTGTCGTAACTGCACTCGTTTTATTTACTGGATTCGCAACGCTACTCGGGACTCTTCTTTCCGATATTATTCTAAGCATCGTTGATCCACGTATTCGAATCGATTAATGGGAAGGAGGAAAAAATCATGTTAGCAAATCCCGAAAAACAAACTGAAGTCGTTCATTACGAAAAAAGTCCTTCTGGCTTTTCTGTCATGTGGCGTGAATTTCGTAAAGATAAATTAGCAATGTTTTCACTTTTCTTGTTGGCAATCATACTGATAGCCGTTTACACAACTTCCTTCATTATGAAGCAGGAGGATATTGTAAAAGTTGATTTATTTTCTATCTACTCCCCACCATCTAGTGAACATTGGTTAGGAACAGATTACGGTGGTAGAGATATTTTTGGACAACTTATTATTGGAACAAGAAATTCATTTACGATTGGACTTGTAATCACTATCCTCTCCTGTTTGATTGGTCTTTCTATCGGACTAATCGCTGGTTACTTTGGTGGAGCTGTTGATAACATCATTATGCGTATTATTGATTTCAAACTTATTTTACCTTTCCTAATGCTTGTTATCGTACTTATCACAATTGTTCCGGTCTTTAATGTTACTGTATTTATTTTGATCATGAGTATCTTCTTATGGACAGGAAAGGCCAGGTTAATTCGTTCCAAAGTATTAACCGAAAAAGAACTGGACTATGTATCTGCATCAAAAACATTAGGTACACCAAACTGGAAGATTATGATGTTTCAAGTGCTACCTAACTTAAGCTCTATTATTATCGTAAGCGTTACATTAAACCTTGCTGGAAACATCGGCATAGAATCTGGACTAACTTTCTTAGGTTTTGGTCTACCTGAGAGTACACCGAGCCTTGGAACACTTGTTAGTTATGCAACAAATCCTGATGTTCTACAAGAAAAATGGTGGATCTGGTTACCTGCATCACTCATGATTTTAGTGTTGATGCTGTGTATAAATTTTATCGGTCAAGCGCTACGTCGCTCAGCTGATGCGAGACAAAGAAAAGGTTAAGGGGTGGAGACAATGACAAACAAACCAAAGTTTTTTAAAGTACTAAGTACACTTGCAGTTTCAACATTACTACTTTCAGCGTGTGGGGGCAGTGGAGGTAGTGAAAAAACAAGCAGCACAAAAAAGGTAGACACAAGCAAATTTAATGAAACTGTTAAAAATGATAAAAAAGAAATTAAAGATGGTTCATTAACATATGGGCTTGTTTCTAACACACCATTTGAAGGACTTTTAAACTTCGCTGTATATGAAGGTGATCCTGACAATCAAGTTATTACTTTCTTTGATGAAGCATTATTAGACAATGACAAAAACTGGGAATACAATAACGAAGGTGCTGCTACATATGAAATATCAGCAGACAAAAAAACAATTACATTAAAAATTAAAGATAACGTAAAGTGGCATGACGGAAACCCTGTAACAGCTGAAGATTTAGAATATTCTTACCTTGTAATTGGTAGCAAGCTGTATGCTGGATCTCGCTATGACACTCAAATGCAAATGATTGAAGGAATGACTGATTATCACGATGGAAAAACTGACAAAATTTCCGGTGTAAAAGTAATTGATCAAAAAACAATTTCATTTACATTTAAAGAGCCAAATCCTTCTGTGAAAACTGGACTTTGGACATATCCTCTTCATAAAAAATACTTAGCGGATGTGCCAATTGATAAATTAGCAGAATCTGATAAAATCCGTAAAAATCCAATTGGTTTCGGACCATTTAAAGTTAAGAAAATCGTTCCTGGAGAATCTGTTGAATTTGAACGTTTCGATGATTACTGGGGCGGAAAACCAAAACTTAAAAATGTAGTCTTAAAAGTTGTAAATCCATCTATCGTTAATGCTTCATTGAAAAATGGTGACATTGACATTGCAGAAGTAAGTGCAGATCAATATCCGAACGTAAGTAAATTAAAGAATGCACAACTAGTTGGAAGAACAGATTTATACTACAGCTACATCGGCTTTAAATTTGGACACATGGATAAAGAAAAACGTGAAATGGTAATGGATAAAGATACATTCAAAGATGTTCGTTTACGTCAAGCGATGGCTTATGCAATTGATCGAAAAGAAATCGGTGAAAAACTATATCACGGTTTACGTTATCCAGCTAACTCACCTATCTCACCAGCTTCACCTAAGTTCCACAATAATAAAGTAGGTTCTTACGATAAAGATGTTGAGAAAGCGAAAAAATTGTTAGACGAAGCTGGATATAAAGATAAAAATGGTGATGGTTTCCGTGAAGACCCTAACGGTAAAGAAGTTAAACTTAACTTCTTATCAATGAGTGGTAGTGATGTAAGTGAGCCTCTTGCAAAATTCTTTATTCAATCTTGGAAAGAAATTGGCATTAAAGTAGAACTTCTTGACGGTCGCTTACACGAATTTAACTCATTCTATGATAAGCTGAAAAAAGACGACCCTGCGGTTGATCTATATGCTGGTGCTTTCGGTACTGGTTCTGACCCAGATCCATCTGGCCTTTGGGGACCTGATGCAAGCTTTAACTACCAAAGATGGTCAAACCCTAAAAATACTGAGTTATTAAAAGAAGGGCTTTCTCCAAAAGCTGCTGACGATAAATATCGTACAGAAGTATATGATAAATGGCAAAAACTAATTCATGATGAAGTACCAATGATTCCACTTCATTATAAGTTCGATCTAAAAGGTATCAATAACCGAGTAAAAGATTATAAATATACACCAGAAGATCAATATAAGTGGGGTAAAGTTAGCGTAACAAGTGATAAAGCAGAAACAGAGAAATAATAAAATAGCTCCCGGCACTGAGATACATGCCAGGAGCTATTTTTTATTTATAATCCTTCTCTTACTATTTATAACAACCAATTCCTTCCCTACTCTAAGGTTAAAAGATTTGATGAATCATCTTTATTACAACGGCTAACGTAACAGATGCAGCAAATCCCCCTAAACAAATAAGACTGACACCTTGGCTATATGATAAATTTTGAAGTGCTTTCATCTTTTTCATCCTCCCTATCTCCCCTTCGTTATTTTTATTTTACCAATGGAATAATTTTCATAACATCGATTTTTCTGACAACAAACTTACAAATTTGTAAGTTAACATTTCTTAAAACTTATGTATCTATTATGCCCTCTCTTTCCCCCCTTTATACGTAAAAAAAGACCTTGAATTATATCAAGGCCCTGCTTACACTACAGAATATCTCACTCAATTTTATTTAATAATCATCACCGGACATTTCACACGCTTTGCTATTTTATGACTCACACTACCAAGCACCATCTCTTGCAGTGTATTTAGCCCTCTACTCCCAGCTATAACAAGATCTATATCTCCTGTATTTACATATTGAACAATCGTATCTCCTGGATCGCCATGTAATATCGTAATTTTATAAGAAATGTTCTCTTTCTTTAATAAACCTTCAATCTCTTTTAATTTATCTTTTCGACTAGCTGATACTGTTTCTAAATCTGTTTGACCTTGTATAATATCTGATTTTGCTGTTCTATTATCTACTACGTACACAACTTCAACATTTGCTTCTTCGCTACATTTCGCAATATATGTTGCATGTTCCGCTGCTCGAAGTGCATGTTCAGAACCGTCACATGCTAATATAATTTGTTTATACATATGCTGAATCCCCTTTTCGTTATCCTACTCGTATTATATAATAAAGCCCCCTAAAAAGGAGGCTTCTAACTAGCAATTCTTTTATTATAAGTAGCTAAATTAGTAACAAGTTTTGCACTACGTTCATTTAATCCCGTTATACTTACTTTCACGCCACTTTGTTCATACTTCATGATAACTTTATCAATTGATGCCACTGCTGAATCATCCCATATGTGTGCGTGAGAAAAATTTAACTCAATTTCTTTTACATCTTCCTCAAATGAAAAATTATTTATAAAATCTGCCGTAGATGCAAAGAAAAGTTGGCCATGAATTTCGTATATTTTCTTATTTTCAATATATAAATGTTTCACGTGAATCTTTGCCATATTGAATGCAAATAAAACCGCACTAATTACTGTTCCGATAATTACACCTAATGCTAAATTATGTGTAATTAAGACAACCACAACTGTTACGATCATAACAAATGCATTTCCTTTTGGTACTTTATGAATCGTTGTTACAGAGTTCCAATCAAATGTTCCAATTGAAACCATAATCATAACTGCAACTAAAGCTGCCATCGGAATATGAACGACATAATCACCTAAAACAAATAGTAATATGATTAAAAATCCGCCCGCTACAAACGTCGATAATCGCCCGCGTCCACCTGATTTAATATTAATAACAGATTGTCCAATCATTGCACATCCTGCCATTCCTCCGAAGAAACCAGCAACAATGTTTGCAATCCCTTGTCCACGTGCTTCCTTATACTTATTACTTTCCGTATGCGTCATATCATCTAAAACTGAAGCTGTTAATAATGACTCTAGTAAACCAATAATTGCAAGCATAACTGCGTACGGTAAAATAATCCCTAATGTCTCAAGTGTAAAAGGCACGTCAGGCATGCTAAAGAACGGTAATTCTTTCGGCAGACTTCCCATATCCCCTACTGTTTTCAACTGTAATCCACTCATAATTGCAATACTTGTTACAACAATAATGGAAATAAGTGTAGACGGAACAGCCGTCGTAATACGTGGAAATACATATATAATGACAAGTCCTAATGCGACAAGTGCATACATTTGCCAAGTTGCGTTTTTAAAATGCGGCAATTGTGCTGTAAAAACTAAAATTCCAAGTGAATTTAAAAAACCACTCATAACAGATTTAGGTACAAACTTCATAAATGAGCTCAGTTTGAACACACCAAAAATAATTTGGACAATCCCCGTTAATATTGTTGTAGCAAATAAGTATTGCAAACCGTGATCCTTAACGAGCGTTACCATTAATAATGCCATTGCACCTGTTGCAGCTGAAATCATCCCAGTTCTTCCGCCAACAAATGAAATGGTAACTGCGATACAAAAAGCTGCGTATAACCCAACGGTCGGATCTACGCCTGCAATAACAGAGAAAGCAATTGCTTCAGGAATTAATGCTAAAGCAACAACTATTCCTGATAACACGTCCCCTTTTACATTGGAAAACCAGTCATTTTTTATCGTCTGAAACAAAATACCACTCCTCTACTCTTTTCTCATTTGATTTTCTCCATAAGAAAATCTAGCCGACTGCACGAAGGCTATTATATAACGAGTAGAGGATTTTTCGCTATGTAAAAGTTTCCTAAAAAAGACGCTACCTTCATAGCGTCTTCTCTCATTTCATTAATGTCCACCGTGCCCTTGACCACTTTCTTGCACAATCTCTAGCCTCTCATCCAATATACCTTGCGTTTCAAATGAAATATTTTCAGTATTCCCTAATAAGAATCCATGATTGTACGGACCAAGTGTTGGATCATCTTTAAACTTCGGTTGAATAGTAGCAAGGAAATCATACACTGGTTGTGAAGCTTTTCCTTCCTCTAATAAGATAACGGGGGCATGTTTACCCATATGTGAAAATGGTGCTCCTGCAACTGCTAAGTCTGGTGTTTTGCTTGAAACAAATGATACACCGTGACCTGGTTTTGTGAACCCCCATCCAAATTTTGTTTTTTCATCTTTAAACTTTGCAAATGCAATAGAATTTTCTACTGGAGTCTCTCCACTAATACGCGTTACTTTCCCGTATTTGCTTAACTCTTTTTCTACTTCTTTTGAAATGATTTTTTCTGGTCCTAGTACATATATATTTGCTTTATCTTTTCGCATCTTTAATGCCTCTATCGTCGCTTCTGGCACTTTATTCTTTTCTGTATAAAGTAATGGTTCTGGCATATGAGAAATCCAGTTTACAGCTGGTGTTGTATATAAACGCCCTTCTTCTTCAGACGAACCGATAATAACACTATGCGGATAACTACCTGTTATATCCGCATACTCTTTATCAACATCTTTAGCAAAGATAGCTGGATCCGTTTCCTTTATTTGCTTTACTTTATAATCTTTTAATTGCTCCAGTGCGGCTGCCCCTATATCCCCCATCACCATAATTTGTGTTCCATCTTTCGTTCCGAGCGGATTTAGCCGTTTTATTTCTTTTAACGTCATCTCGGGTACCTTTTCTTTTTCTATAAATAAAATCGGTCCGTTATTCGGATGATGAATAAGGTCTGCACTTGCAATACCTAATTGCCACTCGTTTACTGGTACTAAAATAACAGCGCCTGGCTGATTCTCTTTATGTGTTGCTGGCCATATCGTCTGCGAAGTTAATACCGCCATTTGAAGAGGATCATTTGTGTTTAATCTCGTTACATTTTTTAAACTTGTCGTTAATAAATCATTTGATGCACCTTGATTCATTTCTTTCGGTGCAGTTACCTCCTGATTCATTTTCATTTCCTTCTGCCCTGTTTTCTTCTCTTCTTTCGATTCATGATTTTTATGATCCGTGTTCGTTTGTCCACATGCAGCAAGACCAACTGCTGTAACTATTGTTATCCCAAAGATTCGGGTCATCTTTTTCACTATACCGCCTCCGTATAAATCGTTTTCGAGCCAATATCATTACCTAAAATGGAATTTCAACTTTACAATAACAAGCAATTCTGAAGAAATTATGCAGACGCATTACAATCTGCACCATTTCTTCATGATTTTGCATTACAATTTAAGTAAAAATTATATATGGAGGGCTCTCTATGATTGATATACTGCTCGTAGACGATGAACCGCGAATGCTTGAATTATTAACGCTTTATCTTACTCCAATTGGATATAACTGCATATGTGCACAATCCGGAGAAGAAGCGATTTCACATATAGAAAATCAAAACTTTAAATTTATTTTACTCGATATTATGATGCCAAAGATGGACGGATGGGAAACGTGCAAAAAAATCCGCTCATTTAGTAACGTTCCTATCATTATGGTAACAGCTCGTGATCAAACTGTAGATCTCGTCCGAGGATTAAAAATCGGAGCGGATGATTACGTAACGAAACCTTTCCATGAGGAGGAACTTTTCGCAAGAATTGAAGCTGTTTTAAGGCGCACAAATGAACATAAACAAATCCAATATCACGGGATTATATGGGATGAAGCGAAGCACTCCGTTTCTGTCCATAATGAAGAACTTTTTCTTACTCCAATCGAATTCTCTTTACTCGGATTATTTTTACGTCATGTGAACTACGTATTAAGCCGAGATCAGCTCATTGAACGAATTTGGGGATTAAATACAAATACAGAAGATAGAACAGTCGATTCACATATTCGTAATTTGCGTGATAAATTACGAAAAGTAAATTTCCCTATTGATAATCATTTAAAAACTGTGTACGGAGTCGGATATCGATGGGTTGATACTTTAGATTAAGGAGCAAAACGATGAAGCGAATTTCTATTCAGCTCGGATTTTATTTTTTAATTGTTACACTTTTAATCGAAAGTGTTCTATTTGTCTTGCTTTATTATAGCCTTGTCAACAATAGAGTAAATGAAGAAATGACAGCTTTATTAAAGCGCGGAAATAGTCACAGAGATGTCCTTGAAAAGTATTTTGATAAGCAAACAATTTCCCATGTTGCGCTAATGGAATCCGAGGCCGAAACGACTGTTGTTATTACAAATGCAAATAAGGATGTACTAGCTAAATCCAACGAAATAAATACTACTATAAAAAGACATATTGAAAAGATGCAAACACGGACAGATCATGAAGGCGCAATTATAGAGAATCATTGGAAAACATCTAATTATATATGTACAGTTAGTCCCATTGTAATAGATGGAAAACATGAAGGCTATGTGTACATGTTTCTTGGGACAGAATCCATTGAAAAGATGGTGAATGGGCTAACAAGACAATTCATTATCGCTGGGATCATTACTTTTCTATTAACAGCCATCACCATCTTTCTATTATCACGGTTGTTAACAAAACCATTGTTACACATGAAACATGCCACTGAAAAAATGAGTAAAGGCGATTTATCCGTTTCATTAACAACTACTCGAAATGATGAAATTGGTGAACTAGCCTCATCAATTCAAACACTTGCTAATGATTTACATTATATGAAAACAGAGCGAAGTGAATTTCTAGCAAGCGTTGCTCATGAATTACGAACACCATTAACATACGTAAGAGGTTATGCTGACATTGCTTCAAAAGAAGCAACATCTCCTGAGCAACGTTTGCGGTATTTATCTATTATAAAAGACGAGTCTGATTACATTACAAACTTAGTTCAAGATTTGTTTTCCCTTGCACAAATGGAGCAACATAACTTTTCTATTCAAGTAAAGGAAGTATATTTACACACCTTCCTGACTCGCATAGCTGAAAAAGTAAATGCCATATATAAAGAAAAACACATTAGAGTTTCTTTCTCTTGTCCTCCTACACTGCTAGTGAACCTAGATGAACAACGCTTCGAACAAGTTGTGGTGAACATTTTAAATAACGCTTATAGACATTCAAAAGAGTATTCTCTTATCCACATTTCTGTTACTGAAGAACATAAAAGTATTTCCATTACAATTGAAGATGAAGGTGAAGGTATTCCGCTTGAAGACCTCCCTCACATTTTCGACCGCTTTTATCGAGTTGATAAAGCGAGATCACGAGCTACAGGCGGAACTGGTTTAGGATTATCTATCGTGAAAGAAATTGTAGAGCTACACGGTGGGAATATTACTGTAACGAGTGAAGTCGACCACGGATCTTGCTTTATTATTTCATTGCCATCTATACAAAAACACGACTACCATCAGTAGTCGTGTTTCTTTATCATCTTACTTTATAATATAAATTTACAAATTGCCCAAAACGTTTCGTATCTGTTAAAGTTAAATGAATTTCCGGGTTCTTATCTTGGAATAACGGAACTCCCGAGCCTAATATATGCGGTGTAATCGTAACAACATATTCATCAATTAAATTATTCTTAAAGAATTCTCTTAGTAGACTTCCTCCACCAACCATCCATATTTTAGATCCTTCTTGCTCTTTCAACCTTTTTGTAAACTCCACTACATCTTCACTTACAAACTCCACGTATTCATTTGAACCTTTTTCTGAGTTAGAGAAAACATAACATTTTTTATCTACATACGGGAATGTTTCCATATGCTCTACTACATAATCGTACGTTCTTTTTCCCATGATTATCGTATCAATTGTTTCATACATTTCTGTATAACCGTTATCTCCCTCTCCTTCTGTTTCCATTAACCACTGTAAATCATCATCTTCTTTGGCAATATATCCATCTAAGCTCGCCGCAATAAATAAAACAATTTCACGTGACATCTCTTTCCCTCCTTGCATCTCATCTTGATAACATATGATGTAAACAATATACTAACAATAAAACATGACAATTTATGTCATGTTAAAAAGAAAAAGGTGATACATTTGTCAAAAGCTAAACGCTTATTAGATATTCTTATATTTGCTTCTGCAAAAAAGACATTTACAGCGCAAGAAATAGCTGATGAATTTAATATTTCCGTTCGTACGGTTCATAGATACATTTTAGATTTGAGTGATATGGGGTTGCCCATTTACGCAGAACAAGGTCGTAACGGCGGCTATAAAGTATTAACAAATAGAGTCATTCCCCCTATTTTATTTACGGAAGAAGAAGCAGTCTCCATCTTTTTTGCATTTCAATCTTTAAGCTACTACCGAGACTTACCTTTTAATACAGAAATCAATTCCGTTACACACAAACTGTACAGCTCTCTACAACATGATGCGAAAGCGAAAGTTGATAAAATACGCTCTTATATTGCTTTCTGGAATCCGAAGAGAACAATTGATACACCTCTTTTAAATGAAGTGTTAACCGCGGCTATTGAAAATAAAGATTTACACTTTCAATACGAATCTAAATCGGGGATAAAAACAAAACATGTTCATCCTATCGGTGTATATGCTCATGACGGGCTATGGTACTTACCATCCTACGACTTCAGTAGAAAAAAAGTATTACTGTATCGCGTTGATCGTATTCTTTCTATATTATCAACAGAAGAAAGTGAAAGTACGTTCATGAATTTAGAAGAATGGTTTAACTCTAGCTCTAACGTCATAAACATTCCTACCCAGTTACATGTTTTATTAACGACAGAAGGTGTGCGCCAATGTAAAAGCGTGCCTTACCTTGAAGAATTCGTTGTAGTAAATGAGGACGGGACCGGATATATACATTCAACAATTGATAAAGGTGAAATTAATTTTATTACCCCTTTATTTTATAGGCTTGGAAAAGATGCACAAGTGTTAGAACCGATAGAATTGATAGATGGTTTACGTATACGTGCGAAAGAAATTTTACATATGTATGGAGACGAAAAAAGCTGCTAAATATAAGCAGCTTTTTAGTCTCTTTGTTACTATTGACGAATATCAATCCACCAACGATATTCCGCATTCATATTTTCAGTGCCACCATTCCCTCTGTAATGGAAAGCATCTAAAAAGATTGAATTTAGTTTATCCTCATCTACAAAATAACCTAAATTAACTTTTACTGTTTCTCCTGGTCGGATACTACCAATATTGTAGAAGCTTTTTCCATCTCCATGAGGCTCTAAATAATCAACTTCGCCTGTCATAATATTTTTTTCTGCGATTCCATCTTTCCCAGCATACTTCCATGCATTTCCTTTACCTTGAAGCACTTGTATGGATGGATGCATATAAATTTCTTCTGTCTTCTGTTTACCTATATTTTTAACTGTTGTTGTCAGATAAACGAATTTAGGGTGAACTAATTTTGATTCTACTAATTGATCAATCGAATCTTTACCATTTCCAATTTTATATTTATCCCTTCTATATGGTATCAATTGTCCTGCTTGATCCAAAGCTTGATTCTCGCTTAGTCTTCCTAATCCCATTTCATTAAAGTTTTCTTGCTTAAAATCTTTAATTGAATCAAAAACTTCAACTTTTTCTATCACATATTCAATTTGGCTGTTATCCATAGATATTGTTACTGGAACCTTTTGCCCTATATGAAATAGTCGTTTGCTATCTTTTTTCAAAGGAATTACCTTAGTTGTTTTACCTTCTTGGCTAAAATACTTTTTATCATAATCGCTTATATATGATGACTTTTCCCTTGACGTGGGCTCAAGTGAAACGCTCCCTAGCACATCTATCATTTGTTCTTCGTTTATATCATTTCCAATATAACTTTGTAACATAATTCCTTCTTCCTCAAAATAGAGAAAAATTACTCTATTAAACATTAAATCTTTATTACCATTTTCTCTATGGACAATTACTGCCTTCTTACCATTTATCTCTTTTTCTTCATAACTTTTCGAGTACAGAGTTGGAAAATCTGAATTCCCTCCTACTCTCCAAAGAACGAATGAAAATCCACCCATTGCGGAGTTATCTTTAAATGAATATTTCATAGCAGAATCATCAATTGCTTCCATATTTTCTGGCAATTTACCTATTTTCAACTTATACCACTTATCACTCTTTTTCGAATCCTTATTTGTTAAGGAAACATTTACTTCGTAATTTTGTTTTTGGACAATCATATTATAGACTTTCACTGCACCAAAAACGGTTGTCGGCATACCGATCAATAAGCAAGCAGCAGCGATTAACATACGATGCTTTTTACGCTTTTTCTGTGGCTTCTCGTCTTTCAGCTTCATTTCTTCCATAAACAATTTCTTTTTGCGCGTATATGTATGTGAAAATTCATGTTGTTCTTCGAGTTTATCAAAATCATCTAAAGCAATCTTTTCAGCAAGTTCATATATTTCTTTGGAGTTCTTTGAATTCGTCATGTTGTATACCTCCTATCATATTTTGGACTCGTTTTCGAGCGCGTTCAAACTGCTTGCGGACATTGACCTCCGTTATCCCCATAACACTTGAAATTTCTTGATACGTTAAGTTATAGAAGACTTTGTACTTAAACACCTGTCTATTAGATTCATTTAACTCTTTTAGCAATGCATCAATTTGAACCTCAGACATTTTACGTTTTTCCCACTCTTCAATATTTTCATCTACTGCCTCTACTGATTCTCTTTCATATTCTTCTAAAAATGTTTCATGTCGTTTATTTTTCCGGTAACTATCAATCGCCTTGTTTTTCGCGACCCTCAATATGTAACGTTTAAGCTCTTCAGTGCTCAAGCTATGGAGCTTTGCCAGGTTCTTATAAAGAGTAATAAACGTCTCTTGAACCGCATCTTCAGCCTGTTGAATATTATTTAAAATAGAATACGCTACATAATAAATCTTTTGTTCATACAACTCATATAGCTCTTCCATCTTTTCATAATCGTTGTTTGTAACCTTCATATAATTCCTCCTCTCACTCTATATAACGAATGAGCCCCATACTTTGTGACACTGCAAAATCTTTTTATAGATAAAATTTAATAATAGAATAAACAAAAGCCCAATTTCTCTATTTTAACTGAGAAATTGGGCTTTTTAATATTAGAATTTTCCTGACCGCTACGCCTTTTCAATAAGCAGCATATGCTCTATCGCTTCTTTTAACAAATGCTTAGTCTCTTCAAAATTATGATTGTGCTTTTCTCCCGATTGTACCGTATAAAATTCAGCAAACGAGCGCTCTTTATATCTTGGTACGACATGCATATGGTAATGTGTTAACTCGTTAAATACTCCACCATTTTGACAAACTGTAACTCCATCTGGTTTATATAATGCCTTAATCGCTTTTGCAATAAGCTTAGAAGCATCCATAATGGATTTTGCTACAACATCATCTAATTCATCTACTTCTACAACATGCTGTTTTGGCACAATTAAAGTATGTCCTGGATAGAAAGGTGCATGATCTAAAAAGCATGTTACATAGTCATCTTCATATATTTTATATATAATTTCTTCTTCGTTGGCTAATTTACACCCTAAACATTCCATCATATTTCCCCCTTTATTAAAAACATAAAAACGTGAGAGCCGTATTCTCACGTTTTTATGTTTTATTTTACTAGTTCAATTGTTTCCGTAACCTTTATACTATCTTTTATAGATTGAACAATCGTGCAATTTTTCACTGCCAGTTGCAGTGCCTTATCCAACTGCTCTTCTGTAATGTTTTGTGCTTTAATTTTATAGTGCAAATGAACACTTTCAACTGGTTTTGATAATGCTTCACTTCTACCAATTTCCGTTTCAATTGTAAACGTATCGTATGTAATACGTTTCTTTTCTAAAATTGTTCGAAAGACAATTGCACTACATCCTGCGATTGAAGAAATGAGTAATTGTAACGGTGAATACCCGTTTTCTTTTCCAATCGCTAATTGACCATACGATAAATCTGCCTCAATATCATCTTGTTTGATGGTTAGTTTCATTTGTTGTCTCCACCTTCATCGGCTTCTGCCGTTTCTTATTTATATAATAATATATGTAGCAGAAAATGATAAATGGAATACCACAATATAACGCCATTCTTTGTTCTGGAATAAACGCTAAACTAATAACAACGATACTATTTGTAATTAAAGCTAAAATAGGAACGATTGGATATAACGGTGTTTTATATTTTAAGTCCTCTAACTTTCCTCCGCCTTTTATATACTGACTTCTAAAGCGCAGTTGCGACAGGGCAATAATAATCCAACTTGATACAGCTGATAAACCAGCTATAGATAATAAGTACATGTATACTGTATCTTCTGCAAGGAAACTTGTTAATAAAGATAAAGCAGCTACAGCAATTGTTACAACTAGTGCTGTAATTGGAATACCACGCTTATTTACTTTCTGGAAAGACTTTGGTGCCATTCCTTCATTTGCAAGTGACCATAGTATACGAGTTGCCGCATATAATCCTGAATTCGCTACAGATAGTAACGCAGTAATAATAACGAAGTTCATAATATCAGCTGCATATGGAATACCGATTTTATCAAATACAACTACGAACGGACTTTCAATTACGCCAGCTTCTTTCCAAGAAATTAATCCTACTAAAATCGTCATTGTTAAAATGAAGAATAACATAATGCGCCATACTGTATTACGGATTGCACGTGGAATTGTTTTTTCTGGATTTTCACTTTCTCCCGCTGCAATTCCGATTAACTCTGTTCCTTGGAACGAGAAATTAACTGTAATCATTGTAAGTAATACGGCAGCTAGTCCATTCGGGAATAATCCACCATCGCTTACAAAGTTAGAGAAAAGAGGTGCTGCTTCTTTTCCGTCATATGATATAAATCCTAATAATGCACTACCACCAAGAACAACAAATGCAAGAATTGTAATTACTTTAATACTAGAAAACCAAAATTCTAATTCAGCATAACTTTTCGCCGAAATTGCGTTTGAAGCATATAAAATAACACCGAATACAAGGCACCATACCCAAACATCAACATTCGGAAACCATCTTTTCATCATTAAACCAATTGACGTTAATTCTAGTCCTACTGTTACTGCCCAGCCAAGCCAATATAGCCAACCGATCATAAAGCCCGTTCCTGGTCCAATAAACTTCGTCGCATACTTTTGGAAAGAACCTGAAACTGGCATTGCTACCGTTAACTCTCCAAGGCATAGCATTGTTAAATACATAATAAATCCGCCTACTAAATATGAAAGGATGGCTCCCCCTGGTCCAGCCTGATTAATGGTGTAACCTGAACCTAAGAAAAAACCAGTTCCGATTACACCACCTAGTGCGATCATAAATAAATGTCTACTCTTCATCGTACGATGTAATTTCTCATTCGTTTGTTGCTGCATCTAAATCCTCCCCCTACCAATACCCCTATATCTTGTTAAAATTTTCTGATAATAAAAATATACACGAAAGCGATTACATTTTCTATATAAAATTAAAACTTTTCTGATAAAATAATATAAAAAATCGAATTATTGCAAGATTTAGATTCTATTTAGAGGAAAATAAGGAGAAACAAGGAAAAAACTCTTACATATATTGTAAGAGTCAACGGAGTTCTAACCTTCTCGATAAAATTGATAAACTATAATTTACGATAAAATACATACAAGCTACTACTATAAACGTTGGAATCATATAATTTACATTTTGTCCGCTAATAATTTGAGCATTATGAATAAGCTCTGGCAGTGATATAACGACTGCTAGCGCTGTATCTTTCAGCAATGAAATAAACTGACTGACAAGCGGCGGAACCATTCTTCTTAATGCTTGTGGTAAAATAACATGCCAAAGCGCTTGAACATACGTTAATCCTGAAGATCTTGCGGCCTCAATCTGTCCTTTTTCAATCGATAATAGACCACTTCGAACAATTTCAGATATCATTGCTGCTTCAAATATTGTTAACGCAACAATTGTAGCTGTTATAATTTCTAATTTCAATCCTGCTTCTGGAAGTGCAAAATACGTGAAAAATATAATTAAAAGTAGTGGTAAGTTTCGAATGACTTCAACAATAATCCCCAATATTTGTGAGACGACAGGTATTTTCACGTAGCGCAATATTCCTATTACACTACCAATAATAAAGCTAAGTACAATCGCTACGAGCGCTACCTCTAACGTTATAAGTAGTCCTTTTAATAAAAACAGAATATGATCTCCTGTAATTGCTCCCTTAAAATCCATTTACACCGCCTCCTTTGCTAAGCGTTTTTCTAAATAACGCACTAACATACTGAGCGGAATTGTTAATATTAAATAAAACATCCCGACAAATATATAAACGTCGAACGTAACAAACGTCTTCGTTGAAATTAAATCTCCTTGATACATTAAATCCATACCAGCGATAATTCCGAGTATGGAAGAGTTTTTTACTAAATTGAGAAATTGATTTCCTAGAGGAGGGATTACGATTTTCATCGCTTGGGGTAAAACGACATGGTACATCGCTTGCGTGTAAGTCAATCCTGAAGAACGTGCTGCCTCCATTTGGCCTTTCGCGACTGATAAAATACCAGCGCGAATGACTTCCGCAATAAACGCTGCCGTATATACGGTAAGCGTAACTGTTCCTGCTACAAAACCATTTAAAGTAATTCCTATTACAGGTAAAGCGAAATAGAATATAAATGCAATTAATACGAGCGGAATATTTCTTACAAATTCTACAATAGCAGCTCCCAACCAGTTTAAAATGCGAATCGGTGCAATACGCATTACCGCTAATATTATGCCTAAAATAAAACTGCCTATTAATGCGATTACACTAGACATCACTGTATATTTAAATCCTTCTAAATACATATCAATGTTATTCGTTAATATAGAAAAATCAGGCACATATTCTCCCCTCTTTCTTTACAAGAAGAGGATGAGTACTCTCATCCTCTCGCTTTTACTATTTATCACTTTACTTCTCTGGTTTTTGCCCAATCCATTTCTCATATAATTTGTCATACTCTCCGCTTGCTTTCATGTCTTTAATTAAGCTATTAATCTCTTTCGTTAAATCATCTGCACCTTTTTGCACTGCAATTCCGTACGGCTCATCCGTAAAAATTTTCCCGACAACTTCATAATTTGAATCTTGTTTTGCCATGCCGTAAAGAATTGCATTATCTGTCGTTAAAACATCACCTTTTCCTGCTTTTAACGCTGTAAATGCCTCACTATAATTTTCAAATTCTAATACAGTCGCTTCTGGTGATTTTTGGCGAATGTTATTTGTCGATGTTGAACCTTTTACTGCTAACACTTTTACGCCCTTTTTCACATCATCAATACTTTTAATATTGCTCCCTTTTTTCACGAGTAACGATTGCCCTGCTTTAAAATATACATCTGAAAAATCGACTTCTTTTTTACGTTCTTCTGTAATTGTCATTGTTGCAATAATTGCATCAATGTCACCGTTTTTCAGTAGTGGAATACGCGTTTTAGATGTTACCTCTTTCAACTCTAGTTTCTTTTCATCCCCAAGAATCTTTTTCGCAAGCGCCTTTGCAACATCAACATCAAATCCTTCTACCTGCCCTGTCGAAGGATTTTTCAATCCAAATAAGTTCGTATCATTCTTCACCCCAACTACTAACTTCCCGCGCTTCTTAATTTGCTCAACGGCTCCGCCTTGCTTCGTATTGGTTTCTTTCGCCTCATCTTTTTTACTTCCGCATCCAGCAACGACAAGTACGAATAGACATGAAAATACGATTAACGTAAACAACTTTTTCATTTTAAGCATAAAACTCCTCCTTTAATGGTTTAACACTCGGCTTAAAAATAGACGCGCTCTTTCTTGTTCAGGGCTCGCAAAAAATTGCGCCGGTGTTGTATCCTCAATGATTTTACCATCATCCATAAATAAAATCCGATCAGCTACCTCCCGCGCGAATCCCATCTCATGCGTGACAACAACCATCGTCATCCCTTCTTTAGCTAGCGTTTTCATAACATCAAGTACTTCCCCGATCATCTCCGGATCAAGAGCAGACGTAGGCTCATCGAATAGCATAATCTCCGGCTGCATCGCAAGCCCTCTAGCAATTGCCACCCGTTGCTGTTGTCCTCCGGATAATTGATGTGGATACACGTTAGCCTTCTCTGGAATTCCTACTTTCTCTAGATAAAACATGGCTGTTTGTTCTGCTTCCTCTTTTGAAATTTTATTTACTTTAATAGGTGCTAATGTAATATTTTGAAGAACTGTTTTATGTGGATATAAATAAAAATGTTGAAAGACCATTCCGATATTTCGGCGTAATTCATTCATATCTGTTTTCGCATTGTGTACCTCCGTATTTTGTACAATTAACTCTCCATCTGTAATTGACTCTAACTGGTTTATACATCGAAGTAATGTACTTTTTCCTGATCCAGAAGGCCCAACAACTACTACCACTTCACCTTTTTTCACTTGCACATTAATATCTTTTAAAACTTGAAAGGTACCATAATATTTATTTACGTTACGAAACTCTATCAACATACTCACCCCTTCCCCTAACAAAGCATGTACATTCTTTTTATATTCAAAAATAGGCAAAAAAATAACTTCCAGCCTCATTTTGTCCATAAAAAAAGCAAAGGAATTTCCCCTTTGCTTTTTCATTTCTATTCCATTACGATACTTCTTCTTTCTTATCTTTTCCATATTCATGCTCCCAGAAATCAGCATTTTTAATTCCTAATGGCCCTGGATCGAATACTGGATCTTTTCCTTCTTTTTTCTGCTTTTCATAATCCTTTAATGCAACTAATGCAGGTTTTTGTAATAGTAAAATCGCAATGATATTTACCCATGCCATAATTCCTACACCGATATCGCCTAAAGCCCAAGCCGTTGCTGCTGTTTTTATACAACCGTAGAATACAGCTCCTAAAAATACAAACTTTAGTACCATAGACAGCCAAGGGCGGTCTTTATCACGATTTAAGTACGCGATATTCGTTTCTGCAATGTAGTAATACGCCATAATTGTTGTAAATGCAAAGAATAGTAATGAGATTGCAACGAAACCGTTTCCAAATCCAGGGAAAACAGATTCTACCGCTGCCTGTGTATATCCCGGCCCTGGCTGAGCACCATTTAATTTATTTACGATAAAGTTTTTTCCGCTTGCATCAAATACGTTATACATGCCTGTAATGATCATCATAAATGCTGTTGCTGAACAAACAAATAATGTATCAATGTAAACGGAAAATGCTTGCACTAAACCTTGCTTAGCTGGATGTGATACTTCAGCTGCTGCCGCTGCATGTGGCCCTGTTCCTTGCCCTGCTTCATTAGAATAAATACCACGTTTTACTCCCCAAGAAATCGCTAAACCGATAATACCACCAAATGCTGCTTCTAATGCAAAAGCGCTTCTTATAATTAACATAAATGCTTCTGGCAATTTTTCAATATTCATAGCGACAATAACACAAGCTACTAAAATATACCCAACAGCCATAAACGGTACGACAACTTGCGCTACGTTAACAATTCGTTTTACTCCACCGAAGATGATAAGAGCTAATACAACAACTAATAAAGCCCCTGATAGAGTAGTATTAATTCCAAAAGCTGTCTCTAAACTTACAGCAATACTATTTGCTTGCACACCCGGTAATAAAAGCCCCGTTGCAAGAATTGTCGCTGCAACAAATACTAGAGCATACCATTTCACACCTAAACCTTTTTCAATGTAATAAGCAGGTCCACCGCGAAACTGTCCCTGATGCTTTGTCTTATAGATTTGTGCTAATGTAGATTCTACATAAGCTGATCCTGCTCCTAAAAAGGCTACTGCCCACATCCAAAATACAGCTCCTGGTCCGCCGAAGGCAACCGCCGTTGCTACCCCAGCTATATTCCCTGTTCCAACGCGTCCAGATAACGAAAGTGCTAACGCTTGGAATGAAGAAACACCCGCCTCTGATTTTTCTCCTTTAAATGTCAGCTTCACCATTTCTCCTACATGCCTTACTTGTAAAAACCTCGTTCGAATTGAAAAATATAAACCTGCTCCTAAACATAAATAAACAAGTGCTGGACTCCAAACAATATTATTTAACCAATTTACGAAAGCTTCCAATATTCCCCCTCCTTTTTATCAAGAATATTCAGAATATATAAAAATTATAAATGTATACCGAATCTATGACAATATTATTTTAATAAAATAAACATATTTTTGTATAAAAAAACAAAGTATATATTTGTTTTATATACTTTGTTTTGAACAGAATGTATTATATATTCACAATTGCTTCTTTTTTTATAATTCTTTCGTATAGCTCTTCTGATAATTTCAAGAAGTTATCAGGCATATCTTTCCCTTTAAACTTCTTTTGAATCGTGCCATATAAACCTATATCGCGTAAACGTAAAAATAACGGCAATGATTCATACCAACTATCCGCTAGCTTATGTTCATATTCGTATCCTTTTCTTAACACTTGTAATTGTTTACGAGCAAAATCAGTCTTCTCTTCCGCTGTCCACGGTGTAAATAGAACAGAGTAATAAAGAACCATCGCTAAATCGTGTATAAAGTAATTATAAGCCGCATCATCAAAATCAAAGATTGTTAGCTCTTTACCATCATAATGAAAATTACCTGGATGAATATCACCGTGCATAAGGCCGAACGTTTCTCTTTCAATTGGAAGAGCCTTTATCTCAGCCATTAATACCGCAGCGATTTTTTTCACTTGATCATCTTCTAATTCATTAACAACCCCACTCTCATCTTCTTCCCACGTATCACGATGATCCGTTTTAGGATAGTTCATTGTTAGACGATGCAGTTGTCCAATCGCTTTTCCCCATGCTTCAAAGAGAGGCTCGCCCCAATAAGGCGATTCTTCTCCTTTTACTTGCTCCCCTTTTGCATATGTAAATAAGGAAGCGAAAAAGAAAGTCCCATCCTCTGCTCCGATTTCTTCTACAAGATTTTGAGACGTTGAGTAAAGAGGTCCCGCTACCTTTGCCCCGTTTCCCGCAACATATCGTAAAAAATCTAGTTCAGCCTCTACCTCTTGTTTAGATCGATGCGAAGAATGCGTTAAACGTAATACATAGTCCTCATCATTATCACCCTTCGCCTTAAAAATATAATTCTCAAAATCTCCAAGCGGCTTCTCTTCCACTGTTACATGAAATGCCTTTGCTGCTCTTGCTAAAATTTCTTTTGTAAAAACTCGTTCTACTGCTATTTCCATATGTATCCCTCCTATATATCTTCTTAATTCGACACAAATGTGAGAAGTACTGCTATGAAATTGAATAATGCGTGGACAATCATAGCCGATAAAATAGAATTTGTTTTCTCATATAACCCAAGCATAAATTTCTCACAAAAAGCAAAAATTAACAGGAGTAACTTTATTCTAAAGAGGTGGAAATTATGACAGAGCAAAAAGAACAACAAGAGAGTACGGATCAAAAGCATATGTTTCCATCACTTCCGGAAAACATTAATTATATCGAAAATAAGCTCTGTCATTCAGACGATATAAAAAAATTGGATCTCCCTTTTCAAAACGGAAAAGGAGCAATCCTATATATCGAATCTTTAGCAGACCCAAATCTAATTCATCAATTAGCCCTTGAGCCTTTATTGACGCGGTCAGATTTAGCTTTAGATAAAGCTTTTTCTACATTAAATATGAAAAAGGAAACGAATTTAAATTATGGCGTGCAGCTCTTATTACAAGGCAAATCATTATATTTTCATGAACAAGTCGACAGTTTTTGTATTTTCGAAACAGCTTTATCTTTAAAGAGAGATATAGCAGAGCCTGATAATGAAGGCATTGTACGTGGACCACATACTGGTTTTGTAGAAGATTTAGCAACCAATTTAGCTTCCATTCGTAAACTCATAAAAAGTCCAAACGTCGTCGTTAAATATTTCACACTTGGTGAAGAAATGCATACGAAAGTGGCAATTGCTTATATGCAAAATATAGCGAATGACGATTTAGTTACAGAAGTGAAAAGAAGGTTAGAAACGATTAAGACAGATGCACTTATGCCTCCAGGATATATACAAGAATTTATAGAGGATACGTCTTTCTCACCATTTCCGCAGCAATTAAATACAGAGCGTCCAGATAGGACCGCTGCAAATTTAATGGAAGGACGAGTTGCTATTTTATCTGATGGAGATCCAGCAGCGCTTATCGTTCCTGTTACGTTATTTGCTTTCTATCAATCACCAGATGATTACAATAACCGCTGGATTGTCGGTTCTTTCGTCCGAATGATTCGCTTAGTGAGTTTTTTGATTGCTTTTCTCTTACCAGCTATATATATCGCAACCGTAGCCTTTCATCCTGATGTATTGCCGCTTGAACTTGTGTATACAATTAAAGCTTCATTAGAGAAAGTACCGCTCCCTCCTATTTTTGAAGCTCTCTTAATGGAGCTAATTTTCGAATTATTACGGGAAGCTGGTATTCGCTTGCCGAGCCGAGTTGGACAAACAATCGGTATTGTAGGCGGTTTAGTAATTGGGGATGCAATTGTAAAAGCTGGACTCGTTTCTTACACAATGATTATCGTTGTAGCTTTAACTGCAATCTCATCTTTTCTCGTTCCATCAAACGATATGAGTTCAGCAGTTCGAATTCTTCGTTTTCCATTAATGCTCCTTGCTGCCCTATTCGGATACGTAGGAATATCATTCGGTCTCATTATAACTTTCGTTCACCTATGTCAGCTTCATTCTTTTCATACACCATATCTTTCTCCTGTTGCACCAATGCGGATTAAAGATATGAAAGATTCTTTTGTAAGACTACCAATTTGGTCATTTTGGGAACGACCACATGATCCAAAACCGAAAAAAATGCAGCGCCAACATGTAACGAGAGAGGATGAGGACGGTGACAAACACGCAAAGTAAAATTTCGCTAGCTCAATTTACCTTTTTCGTTATTCAGTGCCAAATCGGAGTAGGCATACTTTCTCTACCGAACCGCCTTCACCCGATTGCTAAAGGCGGTGGGTGGATTTCTGCACTCATCGCTGGGCTTGCGATTCAGCTTATTATTTTACTTATGTGGCTTTTCTTAAAACGATTTCCTGATGCAGATATGTATGAAAGTGTTTGTATGCTATTTGGGAATAAGTTTGGAAAACTATTAGGTTTTGCTTATGTTTTTTATTTTACCCTTATTGGTATGACGGTTATGTTGAATGCTTGTAATGTCATTAAAGTGTGGATATTACAAGCAACTCCTTGGTATGCCATTCTCATACTATTTACAATAGCTTGTTGTCATGTAGCCTATAACACATTTAAAGTTATCGTAAGATTTTACGTCATGGCCTCTATTCTCATTTTACCAATGGCTCTTTTAATCGCCTTAGGACTCACGCGAGCTGATTTTTCTTATATTTTTCCGATTACAGAGGCTGGATGGTGGAATATTATTCAAGCATCTAAAGAAACAATTACAGCTATGTATGGTTTTGAAATTTTTCTTATCGCTTTCCCCAAAGTAAACGGGAGTTCTGTAGCAAAACTAAAGGCCATTTCTATCGCTAATGGATTTGTAACTCTTTTTTATACTTTTACTGTTTGGATTTGTTTTATCGTATTTAGTCCAAAACAAATTGAGCTTATTCCAGAACCAGTTGCTTACTTACTACGCTCCTTGCATATCGGGATCATAGACCGAACTGATTTACTATTCATACCAATATGGATGATAACAGTTGTGGCTTCTATTGCTAGTTATTATTGTGCCGCTTCAATCGGCATTGGACATATATTCAATCTTGCTAACCATAAAAAGGCTGTTCCAATCGTTGGTATTATTGCTTTTAGTGTAGCCTTATTTATCGATACACCAGAGGAATTAAAAGTAATTTCAACTTTCACTGATAAGTTCACCTATATTTTCATCGTTGTCCTCCCTCTTTTATTTCTACTTTATTCAGTAATAAGAAATAAGAAAGGAGAAAGGAGAACAATATGTTCAAAAAAAGAGTTAAATTACTTTTTATATTATGTACGAGTTCCCTCCTTTCTGGCTGTTGGGATCAAGAACCATTAAGAGAAGCAAGGTTAGCTTATAGTATTGGATCTGATATTACGGAAGAGAATAAACTCCAGCAAACAATTGAGCTCGTAAAAAGTTCAAGCGGAGAGCAATCTTCATTCGAAAATGAAATACATTCAGCAACGGGGCATAACATAAGGGATACAAGCGATGCTCTAAAAAAAAATGTGACTGGAAATATTCGCTATTTCAAATATGGTGTTCAATTACTAGGAACCAAAATTTTTAAAAAAGGGATACTACCCTATTTAGATGTCAGTTTTCGGGACCCAACAAACCCAACTGCTTTAGTAAAACTTATTGCAGTAGATGGTGAAACATCCGAAATACTGAAAAAAAAGAATGTCGGAAATTTGTTAATTGGAGATTTTCTAAAGAAAAAAGTGAAAAGCTTAGAAGATATGAGTGTATTTCCAAAAGAAACTTTAGAAACAGCTGCTACAAAAATGTTAGATCCCGGTAAAGACTTTACCCTCCCTTCTATAAAAATAAAAGGAAAAGAAGTAATTACAAACGGATTAGCTTTATTTAACAATGATAAATTGACCGGGCATTTACCTTTAAAACAATCTGTTTTATTCGTATTATTAACTGGAAAAATGGGAACAAGTGCCCGTATAACCCAAAAACTTACTAGCGATGAATCCGAGAAGACATCTGACTATTTAACAATGGAAGTGAGCAATCGGAAATTAAAACGAGACTTAAAAATAACAACAGATAAAAAAGGAAATGTGTATGCTCACATTAAGCTTCAATTAAAAGTTATAGCTCTTGAAGCTCCGAGAGATAATCTTTACAAAATGGATGAAAGAAAAAAACTAAATAAGGAACTATCCAAACAGCTCACGAAAGAAGCGAAAAAAATAACGAAAAAGTTACAAAAGGCAAATTGTGATGCTTTCGGAATTGGTAGACATCTTATCGCTTATCATCCTGACCTATGGAAGAAAAAAAATTGGAATAAAGATTATGCAAAAGTAAAATTTAAGCCTGAGGTAGAAGTAAGCATTTTGTATAGTGGTGTCTTAAAATAAAAAGTTGTATGCCACGCAGGCATACAACTTTTTATTTCGTATATCGATATACAATTGATTCATATGGTCTTAAGTCAAGGTTTGTAATATCCTTGCTGGAATCTTTATGATTCGACAGTAATACTTCTTGTTTCATTCCATCCAATTGAACGTGCGCTGGTACAGAGTACGTTATTTCCTCTCCATAGAAGTTATTGATAACAAGTAGCACTTCACTTTCTGTAGTACGAGTATATGCCCAAATTTTAGGATCATTTTCATCCAAAATAGCATATTCTCCTTCTGTAATTACATCATACGTTTTTCGAAGTTCGATTAACTTTTTATAATGATAAAATACAGACTCTTTATCTTCTAGTGCCTTCTCTACATTTATTTCTTTATAGTTTTCAGCCACTGAAATCCAAGGTGTACTTGTTGTAAAACCACTGTTCATCTCTTCATTCCACTGCATTGGAGTACGGGAGTTGTCACGAGATTTTTGTTTTAAAATCCCGATAATCTCTTCTTTTGATAATCCTTCTTCCAGCTTTATATTGTATATATTTAACGATTCTACATCGCGATATTGCTCAATAGACTCGAATTTAGGATTCGTCATACCGATTTCTTCACCTTGATAAATGTAAGGTGTGCCCTGCAACATATGCATAGCTGTCGCTAACATTTTCGCAGATTCATTTCGGTACTCCTTATCATCACCAAAGCGTGACACAATACGAGGCTGGTCATGATTACACCAGAATAACGCATTCCATCCCCCGCCCTTTTGCATTTCAATTTGCCAATTAGACATAATCTCTTTTAATTTAATAAAATCAAAATCAGCCTTCGTCCACTTATCACCATTCGGATAATCAACTTTTAAATGATGGAAACTAAACGTCATACTTAATTCATTACGCTCAGGGTTTGAATATTTAATACAATTATCAATTGTCGTAGATGACATTTCTCCAACTGTAATTACATCTTTCCCTTCAAAAACATTTCGGTTCATTTCTTGTAAATATTCATGCACACGTGGGCCATCTGTATAATATTTACGGCCATCGCTTGTCGCTGTACTTCCGTCATCATTTAAGAATTGTTGATCTTTTGAAATTAAATTAATAACATCTAATCGGAATCCAGTTACCCCTTTATCAAGCCAAAAGCGCATCATATCATATACTTCTTCACGAAGTTTTTCATTTTCCCAGTTTAAATCCGCTTGTGTCTCATCAAATAGATGTAAATAATATTGCTCTGTCTTCTCATCATATTTCCAAGCAGATCCACCAAACTTAGATTGCCAATTATTTTTTTCATCACGCCAAATGTAATAATTTCGATATGGACTATTTTTATCTTCCTTCGCTTCCTTAAACCACTTATGCTCCGTCGAACTATGATTTACAACGATATCAAGCATAATTTCAATATTACGTGCTTTCGCCTCTTCTAAAAGCTCTTCAAACTCTTCCATCGTTCCGTAAGATGGATCAATACGGTAGTAATCACTTACATCGTATCCATTATCATTTTGTGGTGATTGGTATATCGGTGTTAACCAAATATAATCTACTCCGAGTTCTTTTAAATAATCTAGTTTCTCTGTAACCCCTTTTATATCACCGGTTTCTTTATTGTAATAGCTATTAAAGCTCTTCGGATAAATTTGATAAACTACACTTTTATGCCAATCCTTCATGTTTAACTTCCTCCTACTTCTGTTTTACTCGCTTTGCAAATAACCACGTTAACGTAAATGGGATTACAACTGCGATAATCATTCCGACAATAAACATGGGAATCGATTTCGGAATGATAGAAATAAATGCTGGTAATCCGCCAATTCCGATAGCCGGTGCTAATACACCATTTAACGTAATAAATATTGCTGCCACAGCCGATCCTATAATTGCTGCATAGAACGGGAATTTATTTCGTAAGTTTACACCAAACATAGCTGGCTCTGTGATACCGAAATATGCCGAGATTGCTGATGTAGATGCCATACTTTTATCATTTTGATTTTTAGAAATCCAGAACATCGCAAGTGCCGCACTACCTTGCGCAATGTTAGAAAGAGCAATCATTGGCCAAATGAATGTACCCCCGTGTTGTGCAATTAATTGTAAGTCGATAGCAATAAACATATGATGCATACCTGTAATTACAAGCGGTGCATATAATGCTCCAAACAATACTGCTCCAACTACTGGTACTGTTTCATATACACCTACTAATCCAGCTGTTAATAAATCTCCAATATGACGTGTAACTGGACCAATAATCCCTAATGCTAACACACCTGTTACGACAATCGTTGTAATTGGTACAACTAACAATTGAATTGCATTTGGTACATGTTTCTTTAAGAAGATTTCCACTTTACTTAATACAAATGCTGCTACTAAGACCGGTAGGATTTGACCTTGATACCCTACTTTTTCAATTTGAAATAATCCTAAAATATCGAAGTACTCAATCTTTTGTCCATCTAAACCAGTTGCTGCTTTTCCGTAATCCCACGCGTTTAATAATGCTGGATGCACAAGCATTAATCCCATAACAATTCCTAATATCGGACTACCACCAAAACGCTTCGTTGCTGACCAACCGACAAGTGCTGGTAAGAATACGAAAGCTGTATTCGCCATCATATTAATTAAATCCCAAAGCCCACTTAAGTTTGGATACACATCTAATAAATTTTTACCTTCAAAAAATAAGTCCTTCGCCCCTAATAGGTTGTTAATTCCCATTAGTAAACCAGCTGTTACGATTGCTGGTAATATCGGCATAAATACATCTGAAAATACTTTTACAAACTTTTGAGCTGGATTTAGCTTTTGGTTTCCAGAATCTTTTACATCAGCTACTGTCGCTTCCTTCATACCTGCAAGCGTTATCAATTCAGCATATACTCGATCAACATCTCCTGGACCGATTACAATTTGAAATACCCCAGCGTTATGAAACGCTCCCTTCACTAATAAAACAGACTGCAATTTATCGTTATCTATTTTACTTTCATCCTTTAAAGCGATACGGAGTCTCGTTACACAGTGCGCAGCTTGTTCAATATTGTCTTTCCCGCCAATATACTGCAACACTTCCTCTGCTGTTTTACGATAGTCTTTCCCCATATTCCCGTCCCTCTTTTCTTTTTTTGATACCGTTTACAATTACATATTAACTCGTATATATAAGTTAGTCAACACTCGTATATACGAGTTTGTCGTTTTTTTATAAAAAAAAGAGATGAAACGTTATTACGTTCCATCTCCTTATTTTCTCCGCGCCACATCCGAAAAATGAAAAATATCTAAGCGGTGGCGGGATTCTGTATATTCGAACTGACTTCCATCATACAAATGCGTAAAGTTTTTCACGACAACAACATAGTCTGTCCCATTTAAATCTAAATACTTTCTATCGTCCTCTGTACATGGTTGCACTTCAATTACTCTCTGTGAGTAACTAATATGAAGACCTAGTTCTTTCTCAATATATTTATAAATGGATTGCGCTGCAATTTCACTCGTTAATCCAGGAATATATTCCGATACAAAATGATTAATATCCAAAATTACTTTTTCTCCATCAATATTTCGTACGCGTTTAATATGATCTATGTCTGTTTTCTCTTTCACATTTAATAGCTTTGCAACCTCTTTTGTCGCTTTTACTTTCTCCATTTCTACGACTTCTGTAATACAATGACGTCCTAAACGTTCATTTTCTTCTTGGAAACTTACAATACCACCAAAGTTAAATTCAATGTTTTTTCGCTTTAAAACAAAAACACCTTTTCCGTGTATTTTTTGAACATATCCACGTTCTTGTAATAAATCTACAGCTTTTCTTACAGTACCGCGGCTCGCTTCATATTGCTTCATTAATTCAGTTTCTGATGGGATTTTGCATCCCTCTTTTAATTGCCTATTATCAATAGAATTACTGATTTCTGTATAAATTTGTTCATACTTACTCATCATCTACAATAGCCCCTTGTCACCTTCTAGTTCTATATGTATTATACCATGCTACACTCTTCTGCCAATCTCTCACTTATTTTCCAGTATAGGAAAAATAAAGGTAAATATTTAATCTCTAAAACGTATTTTTATAAAAATTTTTATATTTTTCTTTTCATTCAAAAAAACATGTAGTATACTAACTTCAAAATCAGAGGAGAAAGGGAGCAAAGAACTATGCTTACTTATACAACAATTGTAGTTACATTTGCACAAAAACATCATCATCATACGTAACCCTTGAAACCTAGCGGAAAAATTACGCGTAGGTACAAGGGTTATTCCCGTTGTACCTACGTTAGGCGAAGAGCCATGTAGGTATTTTTTATCTACATGGCTCTTTTTTTATTGCCAAAAAGCTAGTAAAAAATGATGTTTAAGCAAATCTTACTACAAAGGAGTTAACAAAAATGGAAACGAAAAAATGGGGATTATGGGTTTTAACAGCTTTTGTTATCGGGAATATGGTTGGCGGTGGCGTATTTATGCTCCCAGCGAATTTAGCACAAGTATCAGGTCCAATGGGTTCTACACTTGCATGGAGTATTACAGGACTTGGCGTATTTATGATTGCACTCGTATTTGGAAATTTAGCAATCCGAAAACCAGAATTAAAAGCGGGGCCACAAAGCTATGCCCAAGCGATGTTCCCTTCAAAAAAAGCGGGTAAAGTTGCAGGCTATAGTATGGCATGGGGATATTGGGCTGCAAACTGGGCTGCAACAGCATCTGTTATTATTTCCTTTGCTGGATATTTATCAACATTCTTTCCAGTTTTACAAAGTAAGCAAATTCTCTTTTCAACGAACGGATTTTCACTAGAACTTGGAAAAGGATTAACGTTCCTCGTATGCAGCCTTATGTTATGGGGAATTCAATATATTCTTTCTCAAAATATTGATCGTGCTGGAAATATGAATCTTCTTGCTACTATTGCAAAAATTATTGGATTTACAATGTTTATTGTAATCACATTATTCATTTTCAATGCCTCTAATTTCGGAGATGGGCAAACATTTATGAATGAAGCAGGACAATCCATTTCTTTAGGTGGACAAATCAATTCAGCTGCTATTGCAACACTTTGGGCGTTCATCGGTATTGAATCGGCTGTCATGCTTTCTAATCGTGCAAAATCTCAGCGCGATGTAAAAAAAGCTACGATTTTCGGATTAATTATCGCTCTTCTTATTTACATGTCAATTACTCTACTTACAATGGGCGCTCTCCCGCAAGATGCTTTAAAAGAGTCTCAAAAACCATTAGTAGACGCATTAAATTTAGCAATTGGCAATAAAGGTTCCTATATCATGGCTCTACTTGCACTTGTATCTTTATTTGGATCTACAGTGGGCTGGATTGTTGTTAGTTCAGAAGTACCTTATCAGGCTGCAAAGAACGGACTTTTCCCTAAACTTTTCGCGAAAACGAATAAAAAGGGTAGTCCTTCAAAATCATTATTGATTACAAATGTAATGACGCAGATTTTCTTGTTCTCAACGATTTCTGGTACCGTATCAGAAGCTTATAATTTCGCTATCGTTGTAGCAACATTAGCTTATTTAATTCCATACCTTGTTTCTACGCTGTACCAATTCAAATTAGTTATTACAGGAGAAACGTATGATATAATGCCTGGCTCTCGAATAAAGGACGGCATCATTACTACATTAGCATTCATATATTCTATTTGGGTTATCAAAACGGGAACTGCTGATTTAAAAACGTTCTTCTTAGGAATCGGATTGTTCGTATTAGGTCTGATTCTCTATCCAATACTAATGAAAAACTCACAAAAAATGAATTAAAAAAGAGAAGCTACGCTTCTCTTTTTTATATGAAATCTGTAGTTAACTTTTCTTTTAACTCTCCTACAGATAAAGGTTTCGCATAATAAAATCCTTGCACATAATCACAACCCATAGATTGTAATAAACTTTCTTGCTCTACTGTCTCTACCCCTTCAGCAACTACTGCTAAATGTAAGCTATGGGCAATTTCAATAACAGATTTTACAATCGTTCGCTCTGGCTGTGCATGATCATAATGAAATTCACGAATAAAATTACGATCAATTTTTACTATATCCAGCGGTAGTTGTTTTAAATAATATAAGGAAGAATAACCCGTTCCGAAATCATCTAAAGCAATTAAAATACCCATATTTCTTAATTCTTGTAATGTAGCAATAATATAATCAAAATGACGAACAGCAATGCTTTCCGTTATTTCTAAAATTAAACGATTCGGTGGAAATCCAGTTCTCTTTAAAATGCTACGTACAGATAAAATAAAACGCTTTTGCATTAATTGTTGTATGGATAAATTCACAGATAACTTTAGTCCTTCTTCGTACTCTGGCAATGTTTTAAACAAGCGACATGACTTTTCTAATACCCAGTCTCCTAATTTTATAATAAGTCCAGATTCTTCAGCTACTGGGATAAATTCGTCTGGCGAAATCGGTCCTTCTTCTGTTGAACAACGTGCTAAAGCTTCAATACCAGTATATTTCTTCGTTTTCAAATCAATAATAGGCTGCAACGCCACCTCTAACTCTTCATCACGAATTGCCTTTTGCAAAGCAAATTCAATTTTCATTCTACGATTTATTTTCGCACGTAACTCATCTGTAAAGAAGCACGCTGCATTTCTTCCCTGTTCTTTCGCACTATACATAGCTAAATCTGAATTCTTCAATAGAGTTTCTACATCTTGTCCATCTTGCGGATATGAGCACAGTCCTAGACTAGCTGAAATGTATACTTCATGACCTTCAAGTATAAATGGCGCCTGAAAGCATGACAACACGGATGTCGCTAGCTGCCTCATCTCATCTTGTGTATGATTTTTTGTTAACAACACAAATTCGTCGCCACCCAGCCTAGCCAGAACATCTTTCTCTCCTAGCACATAATGCAACCGTGAAGCAACTTCGCTTAAAAGTAAATCTCCTATCATATGACCTAGCGTATCGTTTACTAATTTAAAACGATCCAAATCAAAATAAATCATACCAAACTCTCTTTTATCTGCAATTAATTCGTTAACAGTCGTTATTAATTGTAGACGGTTCGGTAAACTCGTTAAAGCATCATGATACGCAAGCTCCCTATAACGACTTTCGCTTAACCGTAACCTCTGTTCTGCTTCTTTCCTACTACTAATATCATTTCGGATCGCAATAAATTGATAGGGCTCTCCTTTTTCATTTAAAAATGGAACAATTGTTGTTTTAACCCAATAATATGTACCATCTTTTGCTTGATTTCGAATCTCACCTCTCCATACTTTTCCGCTCAAAATACGCTTCCATAGCATTTGAAAAAATGTTTTCGGGTGATGTCCTGAATTTAAAATACGATGATCTTTCCCTATTAACTCTTCTCGTGTATATTTGGAGATTTCACAAAACTTATCATTTACATATGTAATAAGACCCTTTCGGTCTGTAATCGCAACAATTGAAGACTCATCTAATGCTAACTTTAAATCTCGCAATGAAGATTCATATAATGCATGACCTCTTTGTTCTAGCATGCGCATCTCTCCTTGCTTCCTATCTGACTAAAACACAACTTGTTTCTTTTCATAGAAATAGAGATATTTCATTTCCTAATAATCGCCCTTTACATACATCATGTTTTGAAATATGCCGATTAAAATAACATAATATTATTTGTAATAAAAAGCAATATAATACCGTTTCAATTATACGTAGTAGTTTCTTATAGCTAACTCTATACAACTCTTCAGGAACATATATATAAAGTGAAACTTTAATTAGTGGGGGGTGTTGATCTCCGCCTAACTTCTTTGCTTCCGCTGAATTTTGAGGTGGGGGTCTTACTGCCCGTTAATGCGTGATAAATTAAAATTATTATATATGTTTTTTGAATTATAATAACAAAATATTAACATATTTTCACCTTAATTTTGGAAGTATTTTATAAATAAATACCGTATTAAATAAAAAAAGAGGATAGCCTCTTTTTTTATTTAATACGGATATGGTGTTGGATATGAAACTGGATATGGCGCTGGATAAGTTACTGGGTACGGTGCTGGATAGTATCCTCCACCTGCTGCACCCGTTAATGCACCTGCTGTAAGCCCACCTAACACACCTCCAGCAAAACTTCCAGGGAAAAATCCACCGCCCCATGAGCCTCCACCCCAGCCCCATCCACCTCCGTGATGATGATGGTGGTAATCATGGTGATTGTGCCCTCCATGGTGGTGATGTCCCCCATTATGATGATGACCTCCATGATTATGACGATAATACAATCCGTTATTTTCTATATAATTCATGTTTTCCCTCTCCTTTTTCATGTTCTCATCTTAATAGGTATTGTATGAATAATACGGATCTTGTTGGTAACCTGTATAATAAGAATAATCCGAGTAATACGGATAACCATATCCACCATAACCAAACCCAGGGCTGAGTAAAGCACCTGCTACAAAACCTGGGAAGAACCCCCCACCAAAAAATGGTGAATGTCCAAAACCACCATGAAAACCACCGTGACCAAATCCTCCAATTGGACGCCCATACATTTTATTCACCCTCCTTTTCTCTTTAAAAACGTAACAATACACTGTATGTAGGACAAATGCGGAAAGTATGGGGAAATACCTACATTTTGTAAAAAACAGAAAACAATTTATAATAAAAATGTCACATTACATCCGCTATTTAGGAAGTCTATATTGAAGAAAGATTAGAGGAATTATATAGAAATGAAGAAACCTATTGTCCAATTACTATTAATATTTACAATTGTATCTATCGTTCTTTTCCTATTAAATACATCGTATATTTCGTTATATACATTTGTCGGCGTTCTCTGGTCCATCACAATTGTAGGAATTTCATTCGTTATTTTTATCGAAAATAGGTCTCCTCAAAGTACTTTAGCGTGGTTTTTAGTATTAGCACTTCTTCCCGTTGTAGGTGTACTTTTATACTCTATTTTCGGGCGTAGCCGTTGGAGAAGAAAAAAGCATCTCCATCGTTCAGAAGAACAAAGAAAATTATTCCGTGAAATATTAGAAGGAAGACGACTAGAGTTATCACTCAAAGTCCCATTAAGTGAACGCTCTACCCATTTAACAGAAGTTGTACAAAAATTTGGAGGCGGGCCTGCCGCAGATAGAACAACTACAAAACTTTTAACAAACGGAGATCAAACATTTTCAGAAATTTTGCAAGCTATCGAGCAAGCAAAACATCACATACATATTCAATACTATATTTATAAATCTGATGAGATTGGTACAAAAGTCCGGGATGCTTTAATAAACAAAGCAAAAGCTGGTGTTATTGTACGCTTCCTTTATGATGGATTAGGAAGTAATACGTTAAGAAGACGCTTTTTAAAACCTATGAAAGAAGCTGGGATTGAAATTGTTGAATTTGACCCTATTTTTTCAGCTTGGTTACTTGAAACAGTTAATTATCGTAACCACCGTAAAATCGTCATTGTCGATGGAGAAATTGGTTTTACTGGAGGACTTAATGTCGGTGATGAATATCTTGGCCGTTCAAAAAAGTTTCCCGTTTGGCGTGATAGTCATTTAAAAATCGAAGGAAAAGCGTTATATAAATTACAAGCAATTTTTCTAGAGGACTGGCTCTATGCATCTAGTGGTTTGAAAACCTATTCCTGGGATCAATTTATGAATAGACAATACTTCCCAGGTAAAGAAGTTTCAAGTTCAGAAGGTGCTGTGCAAATTGTAGCAAGCGGGCCAAGCTCAGATGATAAGAGCATTCGTAATACGTTATTAGCTATTATGGGCTCTGCAAAAAAATCTATTTGGATTGCTACACCATATTTTATTCCAGATCAAGAAACTTTAACATTATTACGTTTAAGTGCAATATCTGGCATAGATGTACGCATTTTATATCCTGGTAAAAGTGATAGTATTATTAGTGATCAAGCATCCCAATCCTACTTCACTCCACTTTTAAAAGCTGGCGCCTCCATCTATAGTTATAAAGATGGCTTTATGCATGCAAAACTTGTACTTGTTGATGATAAAATTGCAACAATCGGAACAGCAAATATGGATGTACGAAGCTTTGAATTGAATTACGAAATTATTAGCGTACTGTATGAATCAAAAACTGTTCATGATATTAAACGTGATTTTGAAGAAGACTTTAAGCATTCCACTGAAATTAAATGGAACGCTTTCCAAAAAAGAAGTATCAAAAAACGAATATTAGAGTCTTTTATGAGGCTCATTTCTCCTTTACTATAAGCAATCAATGTACAATTGATTGCTTTTTCTTTTATATTTGTCCCCTCCCCTTTTCTTTGCATACCATATTAAAACAAGTTATCATAAGATGTATTACTTTATGAAAATAATGTTAGGTGGGAAATACATGTTAGAACAATTTCATATACATGCTGATTTAAAACAGCAGCTTTCTACAATTCACGAAAAGAATAAGCAAAAAGCTGGTGAAAATGCACATTTAATCGGTACAAAAATATATAAAGCATCTGATAATAGCATTATCGAAGATGCTATTACAGCACTTCTTCTTGGCAAAAACATTCTATTAAAAGGACCAACTGGTAGTGGTAAAACAGTACTAGCTGAAACGCTTTCTTCTTTATTCCAAAAACCAATGCATAGCATTAACTGTTCTGTCGACCTAGATGTAGAAGGTATTTTAGGATACAACACACTACAAACGAAAGATGGCGCATCTGAAGTTGCTTTCGTTAACGGTCCTCTTATGAAAGCGATGAAGAACGGTCATTTCCTATATATTGATGAAATCAATATGGCAAAACCTGAAACGTTACCACTTCTTCACGGTGCATTAGATTACCGTAAAATGATTACAAACCCGTTTACACAAGAAGTTGTATACGGTGATGACGAATATCGCGTAATCGCTGCCATTAATGAAGGTTACGTTGGTACAAGTGAACTAAACGAAGCGTTAAAAAACCGTTTCGTTATTATTGAAGTTCCTTACATTCAAGGTGATACATTAAAAGAATTATTATTAGCAGAATCAAAATTAAACGATGTTACAACAATTGAAAAGTTCGTTGCATTTGCAAGCGATCTTATGCCTTTAGCTCGTGACGGCCGCGTAAGTGAAGAAGCAGCAAGTATTCGTGGCATTATCGATGCATGTGATTTAGGTGTATATATTCCTGTTATGCGTGCAATTGAACGTAGTATTATCGCAAAATTAAACGATGAAACAGAACAAATGACTGTCCGTGAATTAGCAGAAAGTTATTTCTTTGAGGGATAATTCATGAGACAAATTTTTAGTGACAAAAAAATTGATGCGTCGCTGTTTCTACAAATGGAAAACTTAATGTATGCCCTTCTCAAAGAAGATGATGCCTACCTTGAGTATGGCTATAAAGCATACTACGACGAAATTGAAAAAAAGGTTGTCATTAGTCACTTTTGGGATGATCGAAAAGAAGAGGATACAGTAATCGGATTAAAAAGCGAAGTGTTTTTAAAAGCACTTGGTAATAAACATTACTCGGACATGACTTTAATTCGTTCTTATGCGATTGAATTACAAGAATCACCCTTAAAAAAGTTTTTAACACAATTATTTGTTCTATTAGAAGATTTACGTGTTGAGGAAATCGTAAAAAACTTACGCCCTGGCACAAAGCATGTTTTTAAAAGAAGAAAAGAAATGTATCGCAATTACTTTAGCTCACAAAATAAAATCAATCGCGTTCGTAACTATCACGGTGATCGTCTATTTTGTCTATGCTATCTTTCATTAACGAGCGATAAATATGAAATGTTTAATAATGAATATTTCGAGCAAATTGAAGCTATTCTGCATGAAACATTCCAAGCTCGTAATACGGAAGATATTATGTATATCGTTGAGAAAATTCGCTATCGTTTAGAGGAGCTTCTTGAAAGTGATATGCTTAACAACTATTTCGGACATGCTCCGCTCTACTTATCTGTTATTGCAGATGAAAAAGACAGCCGTCCCGAAAAATTAGCAAATGATGATACACAAATCGTTGATGATGAGAATAAAAATAAAATGAATGAAAGCTTCTCTACATGGCACCGTGAAAATAAAAACAATGAAAATGAGAACTTTTTACGTTTTGAATTAGAAAGCGGAACAAAAACAAATATGATGGGTGATACTGCTCGCGAATCAGAAGATGGTGACCAAGCGCTTGGCTCTGTACAAGGTACTTCTCAAAAAAGTACACAATCCAACTTTGATGGTGCTGATACAGAGGAAGCAAGAGCCTCTCACGCTTCTAGTCAAAATGATGGTGCATACGGTAAGTATAATACTGGCGCTTCTCATACATTTAAAGAAGCACGCAAACCAAATCCTGACGAGAAAAAGGATTACCAAGCTATTAAATCAGTCGTTAATAAAGATGTAAAAGAATTAAAGAAAATTATCGAAAAAACGATTGAAAATAAAACGAATGCAAATAGTGATAAATATTACGGAAGACTTCGTAAGAAATTCCTTCGTATTTATACTGAAAAGCAGCCTCGCATGTTTTATAAAAAAGGGCAAGAATCACAAGAGCTCGACGTTGCATTCCAACTACTAGTGGACTGCTCTGGTTCTATGTATAACAAAATGGAAGAAACGAAAAAGAGTGTGGTCCTATTCCATGAAGCGTTGAAATCTTTAAAAATCCCGCACGCTATTAGCGGATTTTGGGAAGATGCTTCTAGTGCTAAACCTGAAGATAAACCGAACGTTATCCATGAAGTTGTAACGTATAAAAACTCAACGTTACCAAACGTTGGTCCCGAAATTATGCAGCTTCGCGAAGAAGAAGATAATCGCGACGGATATATTATTCGTATCGTTTCAGAAAAGCTTGCAAAAAGACCCGAAAAGCATAAATTCTTACTTGTCTTCACAGACGGTGAGCCTTCTGCTCTAGACTATCAACAAGACGGTATTTTAGATACGCACGAAGCTGTCAAACTTGCTCGCAAAAGCGGCATGGAAGTAATCGGTATTTTCATCGAAGAAGGCGAAGCGAAAGAAGCAACTTATCAATTAATGAAGAACATTTATAACCATCACTTCTTAGTTGCAAATCACGCTGAAGATTTACGTCTGAAGATTAAACCACTATTGAAAAAGTTATTACTGAAGACGATTGAATAAAAAAAACAGGAGCGTTGCGCTCCTGTTTTTTTCTTTCAATCACTTTGTTTCTGGCTGAAACTTGTATGGAATGGCTACTTCTAATAATGCCTCAAATCCACCATCGTAGAATGGGAATCGTTCATTTGCAATTGCTCTGTCCACCCACTCTATTGCAGAAATTTCTTCTTCATCTTCTGCAATAAGTTCACCTGTTACTACATTTGCTCGGAATGTAAATAATAGTGCATGATTCCCTGATTCTTCAAAGAATTTTTCATTGATCGCAACAAGTCCACCTGTCATAGCCGTTAAACCTGTCTCTTCTCTTACTTCCCTTACTAGAGCTTCCTCTAACGTTTCACCCTTTTCAACAGCCCCACCCGGCAATGACCAAATATTTTGTTCTACATTATGTACCATCAATATTTTATCTGTTTCTTCGTCATGTATTAGTGCATATACGACATCAACTCTTTGCATGTTGCTTTTCTCCTTCAATTAACTCATCCATTGTAAATAAGGAATGTAGCTGTAAACCATCTTCTAATAAGTTTTCTTTTCCCTCTTTCGTTCGTTCAATCACGCCTAGAACATGGTGGACTTTCGCACCTAATCCTCTTAAATCTTTCGTGCTTAATAATATTTGACCACCTGTCGTAATAACATCTTCAACAACACAAACATTTTTCCCAGCAATATCAACGCCTTCTGCTAACTTGCATGTACCGTACTTCTTCGCTTCTTTTCTTACAAATACAACTGGTATACCTGTTTGTAAAGATAATGCTGTTGCTACTGGAATTCCTCCCATCTCTAAACCTGCGAGCACTTCTGTCTCAGGAGGAATGAGCTCTTTCAATTGTTTAGCAATTTCTACTAGCAGTACTGGATTAGATTCAAATAAGTACTTATCAAAGTATTGATTTGATACTT
This sequence comes from Bacillus cereus group sp. Bc010, assembly GCF_027716745.1. Classification (NCBI taxonomy): domain Bacteria; kingdom Bacillati; phylum Bacillota; class Bacilli; order Caryophanales; family Bacillaceae; genus Bacillus; species Bacillus cereus group sp. Bc010. The sequence continues at coordinate 48,546 of NZ_JAQFUY010000013.1, read as the reverse complement.
GTCCTGATCGAAGTTTAAATGTTCCCGTTAAACGTGACGTATTGTAAATTTCCTTTGCTAACTCCCATTTCTCCATTCCCTGTCTCCCCTTTACACACAAATTAACTCATTCTATCACACTTGTAATTATTTGTATATTCCTAAAATACAAACAAAAAAGGTCGATTCCTAAGAATCGACCCTTCCTATTAATTCATCACTAACTCAGCTGTGAGCTTTTTTTTTAACTTAGCAAGCATGTCCGTTGTCATTTTGTCTAAATCGTATTCTGCTTTAAAGCCCCACTCTTTCATTGCTGCTGTTGCATCAATAGAGTTTGGCCAACTATCAGCGATTGTTTGACGAGCAGGATCTACAGCGTAATCCATCGTAAACGCCGGGATGTGTTTACGAATTGATGCTGCGATTTGCTCCGGCTCAAAGCTCATTGCTGTAATATTGAACGCGTTTCTATGCACAAGTTTACTTGGATCAGCTTCCATTAATGAAATGATCGCTTGTAAAGCATCTGGCATGTACATCATATCCATGTATGTTCCTTCTGCAATGTATGAGGTGTATGTGCCTTTTTTAATCGCCTCATAATAAATTTCAACTGCATAATCAGTTGTTCCCCCTCCTGGAGGAGCTACATAAGAAATTAAACCTGGGAAACGTACACCGCGCGTATCAACGCCAAATTTTTGATGATAATAATCACATAGTAATTCTCCTGCTACTTTGTTTACCCCATACATCGTAGTAGGACGCTGAATTGTATCTTGTGGCGTATTATCTTTCGGCGTTGATGGACCAAATGCACCGATAGAACTTGGCGTGAAGAATTTACAGTTTAATTCACGAGCTGCTTCTAATGCATTTACAAGTCCGCCCATATTCAAATTCCATGCAAATAATGGATTTTTTTCTGCTGTTGCTGAAAGTAAAGCTGCTAAATGAATAATTGTATCTACTTCATTACGCTTTGCGATATCATGTAGTTTTTGTCCATCTGTTACATCTAACGTTTCAAATGGACCAGATGTTACTACTTCACTATCTGTTTCACGAATATCTGTTGCAATAACATTTGATGCGCCGTATACATCACGAAGTTTCATTACTAGTTCAGAACCAATTTGCCCTAAAGAACCGGTTACTAGAATTTTTTTCATTTTCCCCACTCCTCATTTGCAAGCTATTCAAAAGATGTCTTTACTTAAATGATGCCCATTTCTTTCCCTACTTTTTCATACTTACGAATTGCCTCATCCAACATTTCTTTCGTATGAGCTGCTGTTGGCATATTACGAACGCGTCCTGTTCCTTTAGGTACAGTTGGGAACACGATAGATTTTGCATATACGCCCTCTTCATTTAGACGTTTACTAAATTCTTGTGTTAATACTTCGTCACCAATAATACAAGGTGTAATTGGCGTTTCACTTTCCCCGATGTTAAAGCCAAGTTCTTTTAACCCTTGTTTTAAATAGCGACCATTTTCCCATAAACGATCATGCAACTCTGTGCTTTCCATTAAGATTTCAATGGATCTCATGCAAGCTGCTGCATCAGCTGGTGTTAATGCTGTAGAGAATAAGAATGGACGTGAACGAACTTTTAACCAGTCAATTAAGTTTTGTTTCCCTGCTACATATCCACCAATTACCCCAATTGCTTTTGATAATGTACCAATTTGGAAATCAACTTTATCAGATAGACCGAAGTGCTTTACAGTTCCTGCACCTTTTCCAAGTACACCTGAACCGTGTGCATCATCTACATAGGTCATTAAGTCTAACTCTTCTGCAATTTCAACGATTTCTGGTAGTTTTGCAACATCTCCATCCATTGAGAAGACACCGTCTGTAATGACCATTAATTTATTGTAAAGACCTGATTCTTTCGCCGCGATTGCTTTTTGGCGTAAATCTTCCATATCAGAATGTTTATAAACGATAATTTTTGCTTTTGATAGACGACTACCATCGATAATAGAAGCATGGTTTAATTCGTCTGAAAGAATCGCATCATTTTTATCCATAACAGCTGAAATCGCTGCCATATTACAGTTAAATCCTGATTGGTAAGCGATTGCTGCTTCTGTATGTTTAAACTTTGCAATTGTTTCTTCTAATTTAATATGCAAATCTAAAGTACCGTTAATTGTACGAACCGCTCCTGCTCCAACGCCGTACTTATGAATTGCACCAATTGCTGCTTCTTGCAAACGGCTATCTGTTGCTAATCCAAGATAGTTGTTTGAAGATAAGTTAATATATTCTTTTCCGCCAATTGTAATGATTGGTCCATTTGAACTTTCAAGCGGATCAATTACGTTATAAAGCCCCTTTGATTTTAAATCCTCTAAATTTTCTTCTAAAAATTTTGCAAGTGTTTTACTAGACATCGTGAAGCCTCCCATCGTTCATGTAAGCGAATTATTGTCTTAATAGTTCTAATAATCCCTCTACTAACTTAACACGTTTTCAGAATTTATTATAGAAAAATAGTTTAAAGTAACCGCTTACAATTCTAGATTATATACGATTCATTACAAGAAATCTATCATTTACTTTTCATATTTGGTAGAATAAAAAAAATATGTAAGGGGGCTTCAATCATGGCATTTACTGAATCTGATGTATATAATAACGAAGCATTTTTTGAACAATATATGAAGCGAAGATATCGAGAAAATAGCCCAAATGAGTCACTTGAAAAACCAGCCTTCTTTCAACTCATTAGTGATGTTAAAGGAAAGCGAATTCTCGATTTAGGCTGCGGTGATGCTAAGTTCGGTGAGGAGTTATTAGAAAAAGGCTGCCACTCTTACACTGGTATTGAAGGCTCCGAACTTATGTATGAAAAAGCTAAAAAACAACTAGAAAACAAAAATGGCGCCGTTCATTTTTTAAACCTCAAAGACTACACATACCCTCCTTCTACTTTTGATTTAGTAACATCTAGACTCGCCTTACATTATATCGAACATCTTCCTATCATTTTTCAAAATGTGTACGAAACTTTAAAGACAAATGGAACCTTTACTTTTAGCGTTCAACACCCTATTATTACCTCTTCATTTGAAAGCTTGCAAACGAGCGGAAAAAGAACGAGTTGGCTCGTCGATGATTACTTTAAACTAGGCAAACGGGTTGAACCTTGGATTGATCAAGAAGTTATTAAATATCATCGTACAACGGAAGAATATTTTACACTATTACAACAAGCTGGATTTACAATTACGAATTTAAAAGAAGCTACACCAGATCAAACTTATTTTCAAAACGCGGAAGAATATGAACGTCGTTTACGTATCCCCCTCTTCCTCTTATTCTCTTGCCGAAAATAAAAAAGACGATGACCCTCTCATCGTCTTTTTCATTATCTCATTGCCTGAGCAACCTCTTTACGTACACGTCTTCCTTTTCCATGTGGGATACAAAGTGGCGTCCCAAATAATGGATCTGTACTGATTTGACATTCCATTCGGAATACATCACGTACTAGCTTCTCATCTACTACTTCTTCTGGCTTACCTTGTGCATATATTTGTTTATCTTGAATGGCTACAATATTGTCTGCATAACGGCAGGCTAAATTTAAATCGTGTAGTACCATAACAATTGTTCTTTGTTCTTTTTCATTTAATTCGAATAATAAATCTAGCACTTCAATTTGGTGAGTCATATCTAAATAGGTAGTAGGCTCATCCAATAAAATAATATCTGTATCTTGTGCAAGCGTCATTGCAATCCAAGCACGTTGTCGTTGTCCACCTGAAAGAGCATGCACATCACGCTCAGCAAATTCTGTCATCCCTGTTGCTGCAAGTGCCTTCTGTACCATTTCTTCGTCTTTTTCTGACCACTGTTTCAGCCATGTTTGATATGGATAACGCCCTTGTTTTACAAGTTGCAATACTGTAAGACCTTCTGGCGCTTGCGGTCCTTGCGGTAAAATTGCCATTTGACGGGCAATTTGCTTCGTTTGCATACTTTGAATCGCTTGATTATCTAACAAAATGTCACCAGTTGTTGGTTTTAACAATCTAGCTAGTGAACGTAATAAAGTTGATTTCCCGCAACCGTTAGAACCAATGAAGATTGTAATTTCGCCTTTTGGAATTTCTAAATTCAACTCATCAATAATAATTGTTTCACCATAAGACAACGTCAAACGTTTCGTCTCCAATGCTTTTTGCATATTCATCTCCCTTTATGAATTCCGACTTTTATAAAGTAAATAAATAAAATAAGGTGCACCAATTGCTGATGTAAATACCCCTGCTGGAATTTCAAGTGGGGTGAAAACTGTACGCCCAATTAAATCTGCAGCAAGTACTAAAATTGCACCAACAATCGCCGCAACTGGGAGTAATGCACCATATAAAGAACCAACTAGTCTTCGTGCAATATGAGGTGCCATTAAACCGACAAATCCAATTCCTCCAGCAAAGGCAACTGCTCCACCAATTAAAGCTGTACTAAGTAATAACATGAATACGCGTGACTTCGTTAAAGGAACACCAAGTCCTACCGCAATATCATCCCCTAGCTCTTGCGCATTTAAATGTCTAGCAGCTATAAATGATATTACCGTTAAAATGAGAACCCACGGCGCAAGTACCATGACATTTTGCCATGAAGAACCGTAAACAGTACCCGTAATCCATACATTCGCTTGACTTGCTTGATAAATTGGCGCTAATAACATAAACAAAGTCGTTGCCGCTTTCGTTAATGCCCAAAACCCAACACCAATTAAAACAAGACTAATCGGCGATAACCCGTCATTTCTCCATGCAAATAAATATACAAAAAGCGCTACAATTGTTGCCCCAACAAAGGCTGCTAGCGGCATATAATGAATGCTTACAGTTAGCGCATTATTTTTATCACTAAATATAGCTAAAAACAATACAACTGCAACACTTGCACCACCTGTAATCCCGATAATATCCGGAGAAGCAAGTGGATTTCGGACGAGGCCTTGTAAAATACATCCTGCGATCGCAAGTGCGATCCCTACAAGAATAGCAATTAAAATACGCGGCATACGAAACTTATTTACAACCATATTTGCCATCGCATCGCCATTTCCAGTGATCGCTTGCCATACATCATAAGGAGCAATTTTCATGTCTCCCATACCTGCACTCGCAAAAAATAATCCTATTAAAACAACTAGTAAACTGAATAAGACGAGACAAGCTCGTTTATACATTAAAAACGAGAGCCCGCCTTTTCCTATACGAAACGGAATATACTTCTTCATTTGCTAAGCCCTCTCTTACGTGCAATATAAATAAAGAACGGCGCACCAATAAATGCTGTCATAACTCCTACTGGTACTTCTTGTGGCATAATGACATATCTTGCTGCGATATCAGCTAAGATTAATAGTATTGCACCTAACAAGCCGCTATACGGCACTCTCCATCTATGATCTACTCCAACAAGAAATCTGGAAAAGTGCGGGGTAATGATTCCAATAAATCCAATTGGACCAGCAACGGCAACTGAACCACCAGACAACAGGACAATAATAAGTAACACGAATGATTTCATTAAAATCGTTCGTTGCCCAAGTCCCTTTGCAACGTCTTCCCCCATCATCAATGTATTTACTTTCCCTGCCATCATAATAGATGCAATCCAGCCTATTAATAAATACGGGAATACAGATTGTAAAATTTCTAACTTTCTTCCTTGCACAGATCCGGCAAGCCAAAATAATACTTCTTCAAGCGCCTTTTCATTTAAAACAAGTAATCCTTGTGTTAATGATGAAAATAACGCACTAATTGCGACCCCCGCTAATGTTAACTTAAGAGGTGTTGTCCCCTCTTTTCCTAAAGAACTAGAAGCAAATACAAGTACAGCTGCAACTGCTGCCCCTAAAAAGGAAATCCACGTGAAAGCTGATAGTGATGTCACGGAAAAAATAACAATTGCTACAACGATGAAGAAAGCAGCACCTGAATTTAATCCAATAAAATCTGGAGAAGCAAGTGGATTCTTCGTTAAAGTTTGCATAAGACAACCTGCAATGGCTAAACTAGCACCAACACTTGCTGCAATTAGTGCCCTTGGTAGACGCACATTTTGAATAATAATATGTTCATTGGAACCATTAAAATGAAAAAAAGCATCTAACGCTAATTTCCAGCTCGTATTTGTATATCCGAAAATAATACTTCCCCAAATACAAGTAATGACTGCAATGATCCCAACAAATAATCCAATCCATTTTGCTCGATTTGTTTTTAATAACATGTAGCGTTTCCCCTTCAATGTATAATGATACGTTGTAAGTGTATTTCAACTTAATTCTCATTGTCAACGGAAATGAGAATTATTTTCATTGACAATGAGGCCATGAAGTATTATTATCATGCTTGCTATTAAAAAAATTCTCACTATGTAGGGGGTACATAATGAATTTCATGCGAAAGAAATCGTTTACAGTATTTGTATTTTTACTAGCCTTTTCACTACTTTTAAGTGCTTGTGGAAAATCAAATACGAAAGAAGATACAAAAAAAGAAATGATTACAGTTGAACATGCAATGGGGAAAACAGAAGTTCCTGCTAATCCAAAACGTGTAGTTATTTTAACAAACGAAGGAACTGAAGCTTTACTTGAGCTAGGTGTGAAACCAGTTGGGGCTGTAAAATCTTGGACTGGTGATCCATGGTATCCACATATTAAAGATAAAATGAAAGATGTAAAAGTTGTTGGTGATGAAGGACAAGTGAACGTAGAAACAATCGCTTCTTTACAACCAGACTTAATTATCGGTAACAAAATGCGTCACGAAAAAGTGTACGAGCAACTAAAAGCAATTGCACCTACTGTGTTCTCTGAAACATTACGTGGTGAATGGAAAGATAACTTCAAGTTTTATGCGAAAGCATTAAATAAAGAAAAAGAAGGCCAAAAGGTTTTAGCTGATTACGAGAAAAGTATGAAAGATTTAAAAGCCAAACTAGGTGATAAAGTAAATCAAGAAATCTCTATGGTTCGCTTCATGCCTGGTGATGTTCGTATTTATCATGGTGATACATTCTCTGGTGTTATTTTAAAAGAACTTGGATTTAAACGTCCTGGTGATCAAAATAAAGATGACTTCGCAGAGCGTAACGTATCTAAAGAACGTATTTCTGCAATGGATGGCGATGTATTATTCTACTTCACATTCGATAAAGGAAACGAGAAAAAAGGCTCTGAATTAGAAAAAGAATATATCAATGATCCGCTATTTAAAAACTTAAATGCAGTAAAAAATGGTAAAGCATACAAAGTTGATGATGTGATTTGGAATACAGCTGGTGGTGTAATGGCTGCTAACCTACTATTAGATGATATCGAAAAACGCTTTGTTAAATAATCTTTCCTTAGCCAGCTCTGCTTCTATGGAGCTGGTTATTTTTCAATTCACTTAAATGTCACATTATTTCATTTTGTATTTTCATTCCCAATATGTTATATTATAAAAGTAAATAGAATGTATTTTCTTTATATCAGAATAAATATTTTAATCTAAATTTTCTGATTAATCACTATTTTATTTTCTTTTAGAATTCAATTATTACATTTGAAAACGCTTATCATCTCGTTTTCAGGGCAAAATACAGTAACGGTTGAAGTAAAATAGAACTTTTTTAGAAATTTTCTTTCTATTTCCATATAATTCTATTGACTTCTAAATATTTTGTAAATTAAAATGATTACATAAATATCCGTTATACAGGATTAGGGGGAAACAAAAATGGATGCAGCTTTAAAATTAGACAAAGCTGGAGAGCAACAATCACCAAAAAAACATCCACCAGGGTTATACTTGTTGTTCTTTACAGAAGCATGGGAAAGATTCAGTTATTACGGAATGCGTGGCTTATTAGTTCTTTATTTAACAACGAGCTTAGTAAGCGGCGGTTTAGGATTTGATAAAGCAGTTGCAGTTCAAATTTACGGTATTTTCACAATGTTAGTATACTTCACACCGATTATCGGTGGTTGGTTAACTGACCATTTCATTACGAAGCGCCATGCTATTACTATTGGTGGTATCATCATGGCAATTGGTAACTTTGTACTATTCTCAATGAACACAAAAACTGGACTATTTTTAGGATTAGGATTATTAGTTATTGGTAACGGATTCTTCAAACCAAATATTTCGACTTTATTAGGTCAATTATATAGCGAAAACGATTCTCGTCGTGATAGTGCCTTCACTATCTTCTACATGGGAATTAACTTAGGTGCTCTTATCGCTCCATTCATTTGCGGTTACTTCGCAGACTATAGATACGGTTTCTTAACAGCTTGTATCGGTATGATTATTGGACAGCTTGCCTTTAATTTCTTAGCACCTCGTTACTTAGGGTCTATCGGAACAACTGTTGTAGGGAAAAAATCTAAAGAAAAAAATGCAAAAGCAATCGAGAAAAAACCTTTAACAACACAAGAGAAAAAACGTACTGCTGCAATTTTAATTTTAACTTGTTTCGTAGTATTCTTCTGGGCAGGATTTGAGCAAGCAGGTAGTTCTTTAACACTTTACACAGATAAGTTTGTGGATCGTACAATTGGTGGATTTACAATTCCAACACCTTGGTTCCAATCTGTAAACCCACTATTCATTATCTTACTAGCATTACCTGTTTCTGCATTATGGATTAAACTTTCGAAAACAAAAAATGGTGATTTAAAAATCCCAACAAAAATGGCATTTGGTATGATTTTACTAGGGATTGGATATTTAGTTCTAACTTTAGCTGTATTAAAAACTGGTAGCGACGAAGGTAACATTACAATGAAAGCAAACTTACTATTCATCGTATTCACTTACATGTTCCATACAATTGGTGAATTATTCTTATCACCAATCGGATTATCTATGGTAAGTGCAATCGCTCCTGTTAAATTAGCATCATTATTAATGGGTGTATGGTTAGCTGGTACTGGCTTCGCAAACTTATTAGCAGGACAATTAGCTGCTTTCACTCAATCTTTAGGATATTTAGAAGTATTCGCAAGTATCGGTATTATCGTAATCGTACTCGGATTAGTACTTCTTATGTTCTCTAAGAAAATTGCACATATGATGGAATAAGAAATAAAAAGACGCTTCTAAACATTTAGAAGCGTCTTTTCTATTACTTCTCCTCTAAAGCCGTCACGTTCACGTGGACGCTTTCTCCAGGATTAGATACATCATACACTTGAGCAACCCCACTCTGCTCGTCACAGCTCTCAATCCATACTGGTACACCTTCATATGTAACGTCGATTCTACTTGAAGAAGATAAAATTTGTTTCACACGTTTTACATCCATTCTACTATCCCTCCTTTTACTTATTACACTCCTTTCTATCTTTTCTTTTCCTTTTAGAATATATTCCATATAGCAACATTTTAATGGTTAGCCTTTTTTCCTTACATATTAACATTCTTTCTCATATCACCTTCTAACAAATAAAAAAAGACGTAGATCCCATACGTCTTTTTCCATAATATTCAAATTTTAAGAAAATAATGTTTTTACTACTTCACTTACTTTATCATTATGAATTTGATAATACACTTCCAGTCCTCGTCGTTCAAAGCGTACTACTTTATTTTGTTTTAATTTCGTTAAATGTTGCGAAACTGTTGATTGCGGAATTTCTAACACTTCCTGTAATTGTGTTACGTTACATGTTCCACGTTGCATTAGTTCCATTACTAGGCGTAGACGCAACGGATGCGCTAACGCTCTTAACATTTGTACATCTTCTTCTGAAATACGACATTCGAATTGATTTTGGCTCATAAAGTTCCCCTCATTTTCGTTTTTATTTTCTTTTTATTTATTTATATATCTGTTCTTATATTTCCTGTTACGACATAACTTTATCAACCTATAAAGCTGAAAAATTTTTCCACCTTAACCAGCAAAGGACTCAGGAAAAATTCCTTGCTGATTTTGAATATTATACTATACGATATAACGAAAAAGCAAAATAACGGGCTGCAAATACTTTGCTTGCAAACGTTGTTTTATCAGGCTTTTTGTTATATTTTTACCTCATTGCAATGTGCAGTAATGATATTGTAAAATACCGTCTATAATTGATAACCTATCGTAACGTATTTGGGTTATATTTAACCTCTTTGTTACGCTAAAAGGAATTTTCAGTAAAAAGAGCTGCCGTAACATTAAATATTAACTTATTACTTTTTAATTCATATTCACTAGCTTGAACTATGATGGAATACTTCCTATTAAATACATTTCCTGTCCCACTCCTAACTTGATCAAATAGGGCAAGCGGTACATTCTGCAGCTCTATATTTAATACAAAGACGGTCTCTATTATAGAGCTGTAGGATCAATAATGTATAAACAACTATAAGAAAAGAATATGTAAATCATTTATCTCACCCACTCAAATAGATTTGAGTGGGCTTTTTGTCCACTTTATGAACAAAGCATTTCTTTTAACACTATTATGGAATAATTATACTTTTTTACGTTGACAATAGTGTTGAAGGAGAATATACTAAGCATGTAAGTTGATTGTGAATAGTTTCACAAATAATGTGAATTTCTTCACATAAAATAGATAGGAGTTGTCATTATTATGAGTACTTGGACACAAATTTATGACCCATTAAACAATATTTGGTTATCTGCTCTAATCGCAGCACTTCCAATTTTTTGCTTCATCATTTGTTTAATGGGACTGAAAATGAAAAGTTATATCGCTGGGCTTTACAGTGTGATTGTCGCTATTATTCTTGCTATATTCGTTTATAAAATGCCAGCAACAGTAGCTGTAGCATCTGCCGGATTCGGTATTTTATCCGGATTTTACCCAATTTGTACTATCGTTATCGCAGCAATTTTCCTTTACAAATTAACTGTTAAAACAGAGCAATTCAACATCATTCGTGATAGTATTTCAAGCATTACAAATGATCAACGTTTACAAGTATTATTAATCGCTTATTCTTTCGGTGCTTTCTTAGAAGGCGCAGCTGGTCTAGGGGTTCCAGTTGCTATTACAGCTGCACTACTTGTAGGTATGGGCTTTAATCCATTAAAAGCAGCAGGTATTTGTTTAGTAGCAAACATCGCTGGTGGTGCTATGGGTGCTATGGGTATCCCAGTTACAGTACCAGCACAATTAACTGAATTAGATGCATTAACTATCGGTCGTCAAACTGTTCTTATTCTACCATTCATTAGTATTGTATTACCTTTCTTACTTGTTTCAATGGTCGATGGAATTAAAGGTATTAAAGAGACTTGGCAAGGTATTCTTGTAAGTGGTATTTCTTTCGCAATTACTCAGTTCGTTGTAACTTACTTCTTAGGTGCAGAACTTACTAATATTTTCGCAGCCGTTGTAAGTATGATCTCTCTTGCATTATTCTTACGTGTTTGGCAGCCAAAATCTTCTGCTAAAGAAGAAAAACAAGAAGAAAAAGAATCTCATACATTCAATCAAATTTTATATGCTTGGTCTCCATTCGTATTCTTAACTGCATTTGTAACAATCTTTAATTTAAAACCAATTAAAGCTTTATTTGCTCCGGATGGCGCACTAGCAAACCTAGTATTTAACATTCAATTCCCTGGTCTTCATAACGCTGTTATGAAAACTACACCAATTACAAAAGCTGATACACCTTTCGCAGCGGTTTTCAAATTTGATGTATTCTCATCTACAACTACTGCAATCGTATTAGCAATTATCGTTTCACTTATCGTGTACCGCGTAAAAGGTAAAATGGTTAAAGAATTAATGGTTGAAACAATAAAAGAACTAAAAGCTCCAGTGTATACAATCTGTAGTGTTATCGCTTTAGCTTACGTGGAAAACTACTCTGGTATGTCATCTACACTTGGACTTGCATTCTCTTCTACTGGTAATGCATTCCCAATTCTTTCTCCAATCTTAGGATGGATTGGCGTATTCATTACAGGTTCAGTAGTATCAAGTGGTTCATTATTCGCACCGCTTCAAGCAGTAACTGCAGATCAATTAAACATCGTTCCTTCTACTCTTGTTGCATTAAACGTAGTAGGTGGTACAATGGCAAAAATGGTTTCACCACAATCTGTAGCAGTTGCTTGTGCAGCAGTTGGACTAGTTGGTAAAGAATCTGCCCTATTTAAAACAGCAATGAAATACAGTTTAATCTTCTTAGCTATCATTAGCTTACTTCAATTAAACGCTGTATTTAATATCTTTTAAAAATTAAAATAAGTGATAATAAAGAAGGAAAAAGTCCCGTTACAAATCGGGACTTTTCCTTTTTTCAATTTCTTAATAAATCATTTTAATGGTTAAATTTAGGAGGGAAGGAAGATTGAACAAAAAATTGATTATATTAATCTCAATTCTAATTCCTATCGTTTTAGTTACTGTATACATTTTATTTACTAAAGAACAAGCGAAAAAAAGTATTTATAACTATATATCCAAACAAGGAATTACAGAAAAGCAATTAAAATACGTCGATTTTAAAAAAGATTATAAGCGCGGCGGATACAACTTGTTTACGTACGTAAATGATGAAAAAGAAAACATTCACTATGTATATCATTATCAAGATGGGAAAGTAACTTTCTCCGCTTACCTTAATGACCCAGATTATATTAAAGAGAAAGCTTGGGGTGGAAATAGGTTAACTGCTGAAGAATTAAGCATGCTAAAACATCCTCCATTAAAGTAGTTCTTTAATCCATTCAAAAACGTCTTTTTATAAGAAGTTTTGTATTGTTATATTGCTGTTCGTCTTATATAACTCCCCCCTCTCAACATAAAGTAAATTTGAATAGTGATATAAAAACACCTCCTGAATTTGCATACTACGTATGTAAATTCAATGGAGGTGTTTTTTCACATTACATCTTCTTATTCTTTAGTAAAGAAGCACCAGCAATTTCGGGATGCGTCATTTCGAATGGATCTAAAATAATATCCAATTCTTCTTCTGTCAGTACACCATGTTCTAAACATAACTCCCGAACAGATTTTCCTGTTTCAATTGCTTCACGTGCAATACGTGACGCTGCTTCATAACCAATATGAGGGTTAACTGCTGTAATAATTCCAACACTTTTCTCAACATATTGCTTCAGCAGTTCTTCATTTGCTGTAATTCCTTTAATACAATATTCACGGAATACACGGAATCCGTTATTCATAATACTGATAGATTGAATTAAATTAAATACAAGCACAGGCTCCATTACGTTGAGCTCCAGTTGTCCTGCTTCTGACGCTAAGCAAATTGTATGATCATTACCAATTACTTGGAAAGCGACTTGATTAATTACTTCTGCCATAACAGGATTTACTTTACCTGGCATAATAGATGAACCTGGTTGACGCGCTGGTAATTGAATTTCCGCCAATCCAACACGTGGACCAGATGCCATAATACGAAGGTCGTTCGCAATTTTAGACATATTCATCATACATACTTTTAATGCTGCAGATACTTCTGTGTATGCATCTGTATTTTGTGTTGCATCAACTAAATGCTCTGCACCAACAAGTGGGAATCCGCTAAATGTTCGTAAGTGTTTAACCACTTGTTCAATATAGGTAGGGTTTGCATTTAATCCCGTACCAACAGCTGTCGCCCCCATATTCACTTCATATAAATGTTGGCGAGATTGTTTAATTCTTTTTATATCACGCGCAAGCACTCTGCTATACGCTTCAAATTCTTGTCCAAGACGAATCGGAACAGCATCTTGTAAATGCGTACGTCCCATTTTAATGACGTGATCGAACTCTTTTGCTTTTGCAAGGAAAGCAGCATGAAGTTCTTCCATTGTAATAAGAAGTTCTTCTAACATCATAAGAGTTGCAATATGAATTCCCGTTGGAAACGCATCATTCGTTGACTGAGCCATGTTTACATGCGTATTTGGGCTAATTTTTGCATACTCGCCTTTTTCATATCCCATACGTTCTAACGCTCGATTAGCGATTACTTCATTTGTATTCATATTAATAGAAGTTCCAGCACCGCCCTGAATTGGATCTACAATAAATTGATCATGAAATTTCCCATCAACAATTTCTTGTGCTGCCTCTGCAATTTCGTGTCCAATGTCTTTCGCTAAGTAACCAGTATCCATATTTGCAAGTGCCGCCGCTTTTTTCACAATTGCCATTGCCGTAATGAGTGACGGATGAATGCGATACCCTGTAATCGGGAAGTTTTCTACCGCACGTAATGTTTGTACACCGTAATAAGCTCTACTTGGTACTTCCTTTTCACCTAAAAAATCTTTTTCTATACGTATATCCTTCGTTGCTATCATTTTCATCACCTATACTTTTCATTCTAAATCCCTATTTAAAAAATTCGCCCTCTAAAAATACGAGTATCATTCAGAAGAATTTTTCAGTGTCCACCTTCACTATATAGCACCTTTTTTGAAAGCGCAAACATTTAATTTTCTATATATATCTTTTATAGAAAATCATTCTTCTCCCTTCTTTATTTCCACTCGTTTAATTTGATGCATATCTTTTTCTAGAACTTTAAAAGAAAAGCCGTGTTTTTCAATAATATCTCCTTCAGCAACGACTTGCTTTTGTACCATAATCCAGCCACCAATTGTATCTACATCATCAGCGATTAAGTGGATGCCAAATAAATCATTTACTTCACTAATAAGCACTTTCCCCTCTACAATTTTACACCCTTCACTTATATGCTCTATAGGCGGATGTTCATCTTCATCATATTCATCTCGAATTTCTCCAACAATTTCTTCTAAAATATCTTCTAATGTAACAATCCCAGCTGTACCACCATATTCATCATACAACACAGCTAATGGAATGTGTTTTCTTTGCATTTGTAATAGTAAATCATGAATTGGAATATTTTCTAACACTTCAATGACCGGCCTTGTATATGGCATAATCGAGCACTCCTCGTCCCGATTACCATCCATATAACGAATAAATAAATCCTTTACATTAACCATTCCAATGATTTCATCTTTATCTTCACCAAATACAGGATACCTCGTATATTTTTCTTGTGCGATTATTTTAATATGTGTTTCAAATGGTTCGTCCTCATATAAACCTACAACTTCCGTACGAGGCACCATAATTTCCTTTGCCACTCTATTATCAAATTCAAAAATATTATTTACATATTTAAATTCCCTTTGATTAATCTCCCCGCTCTCATAACTCTCAGATAAGATTAATCGTAATTCTTCTTCCGAATGAGCAACTTCATGTTCAGAAGCTGGATGTAATCCGAATAACCCTGTTACAAGCCTTGCTGAACCATTTAAAGCCCAAATAAACGGATACATTACTCGGTAAAAATAAATAAGTGGCTTCGATAATAATAAGCTAACTTGCTCTGCTCTTTGTATGGCGAACGTCTTAGGAGCAAGTTCACCAATAACAACATGTAAAAACGTAATAACTGCAAAAGCAATAATAAATGAAACGGTACTTGCAATTGCAGAAGATAGGTGTAGTTTTAAAAACAACGGCTCAAGTAAATGTTTTATAGTCGGCTCGCCTAACCACCCAAGCCCTAAAGCGGTAATTGTAATACCTAACTGACATGCTGATAAATATTCATCTAAATTTGAAGTTACTTTTTTTGCTGCCAATGCTCCTCGTCGTTTCTCACTAACGAGTTGGTCAATACGACTGCTACGCACCTTAATAATTGCAAACTCAACAGCTACAAAAAAACCTGTTAATGCAATAAGAATGACTACCATCAGTAATTTTAAAATATCCACATATATCCTTTAGCTTTCTTAGCTAAAGTGACACCTCCTTTAAAAAAGAAGTTTCACTTTAGTTTCTTCATTTACTCAAAAGCAACCCTATATAAAATTCACCAATTTCAAACCTCATACAACTCTAAAGGTAGACCATCCGGATCTTGGAAAAAAACAAATTTTTTTCCGGTTATTTCATCAATACGTATCGACTCAGTCTCAACACCACATTCGTTTAAATGTTTTACAGCCTCTTCTATATTTGTAACAGCAAATGCTAAATGTCTAAGTCCAGACGCTTCTGGAAAACTTGGGCGCTCAGGCGGACTTGGGAATGAAAATAATTCAATTTGATACTCTCCCCCTACACATAAATCTAACTTATAAGAATCTCGTTCCTTTCTATATACCTCATTTACCTCTTTAAAACCTAATATCCTCTTATAAAAATCTTTTGACACATCATAATTTGAACAAATAATTGCAACGTGGTGTATTCTACATATATTCATACTCTCTCTATTCCTTTCTTTACCAAAGATGCATATTCTCCCTTGAAATGAAAAACATATATAGCAGAATATCTCTATTAGGGGGCTTACTATGAAATTTATTACTTTTTTCGTAGGACTTATCGTTGTTTTCTTCCTTGCTTATATTGCTAGTAACAATAAGAAACATATTAAATTGAAACCTATTTTCATCATGCTTATTATACAGTTAATTTTAACCTATTTATTATTAAATACAGAATTTGGCCTCATACTTATTCGGGTCATTTCTAGTCTGTTTACAAAGCTACTCGAGTATGCTGCTGATGGTATAAACTTCGTATTTGGCGGCCTTGCCAATAAAGGTGAAATGCCATTTTTCCTTACTGTCTTATTACCAATTGTCTTCATTTCCGTCTTAATTGGTATATTGCAACATTTCAAAATACTGCCCTTTTTCATTCGTTGGATCGGTTACTTCCTTAGCAAAATAAATGGTCTTGGGAAATTAGAGTCTTACAATGCTATCGCATCTGCCATTGTCGGCCAATCAGAAGTTTTTATTACGGTCAAAAAACAATTAGCTCAAATTCCAAAACACCGTCTTTATACACTTTGTGCATCTGCCATGTCAACTGTATCTATGTCTATCGTAGGTGCCTATATGACTATGATCGAACCTAAATATGTAGTAACCGCACTCGTTCTCAATTTATTTAGCGGCTTTATTATCGTACTTATCATTAACCCTTACGACGTGAGGGATGACGAAGATATTTTAGAAATAAAAGGCGAAAAGCAAAGCTTTTTTGAAATGCTTGGAGAGTACATTCTAGATGGCTTTCGAGTAGCTATCGTTGTCGGTGCTATGCTTATCGGATTCGTCGCATTAATTAGCTGCATTAATGATCTATTCCTCATTATATTCGGCATTACTTTCCAGCAATTAATCGGCTACGTCTTTGCACCAATTGCGTTTCTTATCGGTGTACCAAGTACTGAAATTGTCACAGCTGGTAGCATTATGGCAACGAAGCTTGTAACGAATGAATTTGTAGCCATGATGGATCTTAGTAAAATTTCTAATAGCCTTTCTCCTCGTACAGTTGGTATTATTTCTGTCTTCCTCGTCTCTTTTGCCAACTTTTCTTCTATCGGCATTATTTCAGGTGCGGCAAAAGGATTAAACGAAGAACAAGGAAACGTCGTTGCCAGATTTGGCCTTAAATTACTATACGGAGCAACTCTCGTTAGCATTTTATCTGCAATTATCGTAAGCATTATGTTGTAATTAGGTAAAATTTTATCATTTTCTTCTCCCTATCTTTTGTATACAATAACGAATAGATGTCTTTATAAATAATCAAGACATCTATTTTTTATACATGTACAATCGCTTTTATTTAGCGTACAATATTTTTTATGTGTTTGAATGCGCTTCTAGATGTATATACTTTGATAGTTTTAAAGGAGAAAAAATGATGAAATCCGATATGAACAAAGATACTCGAGCCAAAAAAGGACGCTCAAAGAAAAAACGCCTACTTTGGTTCCTGCTTATTCCATTACTGGTTGTAGCACTTGGAGCCGGAGGCTATTCCTTCCATATATACAGTAAAGCAAAGTCTGTGTTAAGTAATGCCTATTCTGAACTGGGCCGTGGGGATAAATCCAGCAAACGTGAAAAAGCCGTTAAACCTATGACTGATAACATTTCTGTACTCATTATGGGGGTTGATGAAAGTGAAATCAGGGACAAAAATTACGGAAAAGCAACTCGTACAGATGCACTATTACTTGCCACAATTAATAAAAACGATAAATCTGTTAAGCTTGTCAGTATTCCACGTGATTCACGTGTATACATTAAATCACGTGATAAATACGATAAAATTACACATGCGCACGTATTCGGTGGTGTAGATAGCACGATTGATACGGTAGAGAACTTTTTAGATGTTCCAGTTGACTACTATGTAAAATTCAACTTTAAATCCTTTATCAAAATTGTTGATTCCCTTGGTGGGATTACTGTAGATGTTCCAGTGGAGTTCACAGAACAAAATAGTAAAGATGAAGCAGATGCAGTTCACCTTAAAAAGGGACGTCAACATTTAAATGGAGAGGAAGCACTGGCACTAGCAAGAACTCGTCATATCGATAGTGATTATATGCGCGGTCAACGACAACAGCTTGTTTTAGAAGCTATCGCTCAAAAAGCACTATCACTTAATTCCATTAATAAGATCGGTGGTCTATTAGACGCTGTCGATAAAGACTTAAAAACAAATTTAACTTTTGATGATATGATGACAATTGCAAAAAATTCAATGGATTCCAATTTAAAAATGGACAAAATGCAAGTAGAAGGTACTGATAAATATATAGGTGGTATTTATTATTACGTTCCAAACGAAAAAAGCGTCAATACGATTTCGACAACACTACAAGAACATCTCGGTGTTACGAATAAAAATGAACATAAAAAATTATAATAAAAAGGCTGCTAGAACTTTCTAGACAGCCTTTTTATTATAATTTTCAACATATTTTTCGTACACATTGTGACAAAAAGAGACAATTATTACAACAGTGTAACATTTTTTATAAAAACATTACACACATAGTGAAAATAATAGTATACTAGTACGTACATAATGTTATTTTCATCATTTTTATACAAAAAATGTAATACATATATTTATACAAAAATTTCTGGGGGGAAATAAATGAAGCTAAGTAAAATACTGATCGGTTCTGCAATTGCTGGAGGCATATTACTTTGTGTTGGCGGTGTTGGCGGATATCAATATGTATCCAAACTAAATAATCAATTAGATACTACTGCATTACCCAATACTACATTTGAAGGTATTTCTCTCGATGGAAAAAATAAAAAAGATATTCAAGCTATTATTAATCAAAAAATCACTGAATTAGATCAAAAATCACTTACGTACATATTCCAAAACGATAAACAAACTTACACATGGAAAGATTTAGGGATAAATTATAAAGAAAAAGATATTATCGACAAAATCTTTAAAGAACAAGAAGGCAACGCAATAAATCGTTACAAAATGCGGAAACAAGCTGAGAACGGTGAATTAAAACGTGACTATAAATTAACACCTCAATTAAATACAACTGCTTATAAAAGCTTTATGAAGGATAAATATAATGAAACATTAAAAAATCCCGTTAATGCTGAATTGAGTATTGAAGGCACTACAGTAAATATTAGCCAGAGCCAAAATGGAGAAAAAATCGATAAAGAAAAGTTAACTGATTTAACGCAGCAGGCCATTACTTCTGGTACATCTGACATTACGTTGCCAGTTACACTATTAAAACCTGAACGTTCTACAGAAGATATACAGAAAATGGGGATTAAAGAAGTAATCGCTGAATATTCGACTCCAATGGCTGGTCGTAACGGGAATCAATCCTTTAACGTAAATAAGTCAGCTAATACTTTAAGTGGCGTTATTGTCGCACCTGATGAAACATTTAGTTTTAATGGCCGCGTTGGTGTAACGGATGCTGCTCACGGTTATAAATCCGCAGCCGTATATTCACAAGGTAAGGTTATACAAAGTGCAGGCGGAGGCGTTTGCCAAGTGAGTAGTACTTTATATAGCGCAGCTTTAAGAGCAGATTTGGGAATTGTTTCTCGAAGTAATCATTCTATGCCAGTAAATTATTTACCACTTGGGCAAGATGCAGCAGTAGCAGATTATGGTCCAGATTTAAAATTTAAAAACAATACAGGCAATCATATTTATATTCAAGCGTTTTCAAATGGAGGTAGTATTACTACACGCATTTTCGGTACAAATACTGGTAAAAATGTTGAGGTTTCTTCTCAAGTAATTAGTAGGACTAATGATAAAATAACAGCAGTTACATATAAAAAAGTAACACAAAACGGTGAAGTAATATCTAATGGACAAATTTCAAAAAGCGTATATAAAAGCGCTCCAAAACAATAAGATACTATCAAACGAAAAAATTTCAAAAACAAAAAAGGCGTGATCTACTCACGCCTTTTTCTTTTCCAATAATAATAAAAAGGTTGCAAGATGGTCTTTCGTTTCTTCTAACGACCACATACGATTTCCTTGCTTCGCAGCTAATACGCACGCCTCTTCCCAAGCATCCTTTTTCTTCATATATAATAATTCATCGCGTAATTTCAAAACAATTTCTTCGTCTTCTTGCTCTATAAACTCTTCCATCACGCCTACTATTTCATCTTCATGGATACTTAACGTACAATACGATTTTAAAAAATATTGTAATGTCGTATACATATTTACTCCCCCTTCTTATTTATCAGATGGATAAGAAGTAATGATCTTATATCCTAAATCTCCTGACTTATCTCTCGCTAAAACAGTAACAGTTTTTACTAACTTGTCTTTTACATTCATATTTTTCTTTATTACCGTTTTTCCAACCGGGAATGAATGTGTTGTATTTAATACGAGACGAGCCTCTTTAGAATTTTTTAACCAATCTTGAATTTCCTTATCATGCTGCTTCAAACTATCTTTTACAGCTTTCGTCGCTGTTTCCTTGTCATAGTATGTACTTGCTGCGGATACTTTATCTGTCTTCAAGCGATTCTTCAAATCCTCTTCTGATTTGCCTACATGTCTTTCAATCGTGTGACCATTTTTAGGTGGCCCTTCCATTTCGTCTAAAATATTATCACTAATTTTTTCTACTGATGTCGATTGATTCCCTGTTTGTTTCTCTGTTTTTTGTTCTTTTCCTGCACATCCACTTAAGATCAGTATTAATGCCAATAAACTACTCAAGAAAAGACTACTTATTCGTTTCATCATATCACCTCTTTCATGATTATTATCATAACTTCACTAAAAGTCAATTTCACACCGAAAAAACATACAACATTTTTTAAATTCCTCATCTATTTTGCCATATTACCACCCGTTTTTCATAAAACCGCTATTTTCGCCCCTTACATAAATATACCCCTATGTTTTTATGATTATTTCCCAAGTTAAACCTCCTCCTAAAACTATCTATTAACCTTTTAAATAAAGGTTTTATTTGCATTTTTTAAAAAGTAAAATATACCCATTTCTTCATATACCTAATACCCATATAAGGTATAATAATGGTGTTTTTTAACGTTTTTCTACATTATGTAAATTTGTACTTGCCTACACAATGGAAATATGGTGTAATGCAAAAAAAGATAAAGGATTTTAAACAATGGCTGAAACAATTCAAAACTTCTTAACAGACTATTATTCAATCGCAATTCCACTTAGTATCTTAATCAACATAGTCATTAGCCTTTTAGGTGTTATCCCTAGTATTTTTTTGACCGCTATTAACATACAGCTCTTTGGTGTAACAAATGGAACCCTTATTTCGATCGCAGGTGAGGCCTTAGGGGCTATTATCTCGTTTTATATTTATCGTATAGGCCTTCAGAAATTCACTCACAGCAAAGTAAATAAGTACCCAAAGGTAGAACGCCTACTTTATGTAGAAGGTAGAGAGGCCTTTCTACTCGTTCTATCGTTTCGATTCATACCTTTCATCCCATCAAGTATCGTGACTTTATTTGCCGCTCTAGGCAAAATGTCATTACTATCCTTCAGTATTGCCAGTACGATAGGGAAAATACCGGCTTTGTTAATCGAAGTATATTCGGCCTATCATGTTATGAACGGAACAAATGAAGCGAAGTGGATTGTGACAATCGCAGGTTGTATCGGATTATATTATTTGTGGAAAAAATGGAGAAAAAAATAAAGAAGGAGCCTATGCTCCTTCTTTATTTTTGAGGTATTTTCTTAATAGCTATCCTTAAAATCCTTAGTTAATACCAACAGCACTAAATGATTGCTTAACTGCTGCTACTTCCGCAGAATTTGCACCATATAAATCAGCTGCAGCTTGTACTGCACCAGCACGAGCTTGGCTAAATGTAGTAGATTGCGTGAAATATTGTGTGTTTGCACGGTAATAAATTGCACCTAACTTATCTTTACCAATACCAGTTACAGTTACACCGTAATGCGTACCGCCATTCGCTAATAAATAAGCTTGTTTATTAATAATGCCACTGTTTGTATGAACCCCACCGTTATCACTTGAACCAGTGTAACGCTTAGAATAATGGTCTGGATCACCATATTTCGCTGGATCACTCATAGAACGAAGTGCATCTCCTGCTTTACCAGGCGTGTAAATATCTTCACCAATCTCCCAATCTGGGTTACGGTTATCATAGAATTCTACTAAAGTACCAAAGATATCAGAAATCGCTTCATTTAATGCGCCTGATTCATTTTGATAAATTAAATTCGAGCTATTTTCCGTAACAGCATGCGTTAATTCGTGACCAATAACATCAATACCACCAGATAATGAAGTGAACGTTACACCATCACCATCTCCGTATACCATTTGTGATCCGTTCCAGAATGCATTATTATAATTGCTTCCGTAATGGACTGTTGATTTTAACGGTGCTCCTGCATCATTAATAGAGTTTCTATTAAATGTAGCTTTATAGTAATCATATGTTTTACCTGCATAGTAATGAGCATCTACTGCCGCTGCATCATACGCTGCATTGAAAACATTATCTGCATCTGCCCATAATGTTCCTGGTAATGTCGAGCGGTTTTTCGCATCATATGTGAAAATTGTTGCTCCGCGTGTATTATCTTGCAAGTAGTAAGATGATCCAGATAACGTTGTATTAAGCGACTTCGTATCTCCTAATACCCCTTTACCCGTTCCTACTTTATTTGTTCCTGTTACAGGCTTTACAACTGCTTTTGCATCTTGCTTAGGAGCCTCTTGCTTAACTGGTGACTTATCATCATTCGTCACATGATCGATTGTATTAAACTTATTTAATACTTTACCGCTTTCTGCTTCAATGAAATAGTAGTAGTTTCCTGGGCTTGGATCTAAGAAGTTTAGATTTACAACGTATGCATATGTTGTTTCCTCACCGTTTTGATATACATATAAATCCGCTTTTGGTTCTACCTCATATTTAGGTGTAACCCCTAAATCTTTTTGCGCAATTTCAATCGCTTTTGTGCCTTCGATCTTATTTTTATTTTTTAACTTTTCTTTTTTGTCTAAATCAGGTGCAACTGTTCCAGACAATACCTTTAAAGAGCCATCTTTACTTACGTGAGCTACTTGCGTAGAACCCCATACAGGTACTCCTTCGTATACTTGTTGCAAACGTAATACTGTTGAATCAGTTACAGCATCTTTCTTCACTTGTTTCACTTTGAAAGAATCTTGCGCACTCTTTTCCCCTAACTTATAATCACCTTTTGCTGCGTTTAAATAATCAAACACAACAGATTCTGCTTGCTTACCAGTTGCTCCAGTTAAATCCCCAGAAATAAACTCCGGTGACTGTACTGTCTCATTGTACTTCTTAGTAGAGAGCACATTTTTAGAATCCGCAAATGCAGAGCCTGTCCCTCCAAACGTTGTAACTGCCATTCCTGTCGCTAACACTAACGCTAAACTTTTCTTTTTCATGAACCTTCCCCCTAATAAATTATTTTTTGAAAAAGAGTAGTTTCATATTAGCATTATGTTTCCACTATTAATATACTAAAAATTCAAATAATTATTTTCTCAAGTTTTGTAGAATTTTGAGGAACAAATATTGAAAAAACCCCTTTCCGGTTGGAAAGGGGTTTTTAATTATGAATTAATTTGTTGAACTGTTTTAGCTTCTTGACCAAGAGTATCTGGCTTCCATGCATACTGAATATCCAATACCACCGCCGCAATCGCCATAACTACAAATGTTCCTGCAATTAACTTTTTCATATTATTTCTCCTCCTTACTCTTCTAATAAATTTATCGCTAACTTATAGTAGCGATTACTTTCTTTAAAATCTGAACATTCTTCTAAGTATTCAGCTAGTTCTAAGTATATTTTCTTTAAATCTTTTATATTTTCCTCTGCTTTAAAGAAAGGAACTACTTCTATTTCTAGAAATTTTTTATAAACATCCCTTTCTTCAAAATGCTTGTATCGTAAACTTAATAATAAATATAGCATCCCTTTATATCTATCATCTTTTCTTGCAGCAATGATGCCTTTTTCAATCCATTTAGCTGCTTCCTCGATTTCTCCTAATTGAATACACTGTAACGAAAGCTCATACATAGCATCAATATAGTTCATATCCTCTTCTTTTTTATACTTTAGGCATTCTATATAGTACTCTTTTGCCTTAGTATAATTTTTTTGACGATAATACAGGTAACCAATATTATTCAAAGCAATAGATAGAATATTATCTTTATCAGCAAAAGAAGTCGCTTCCCTTATGATATGATTATAAATTTCCATAGCTTCGTTATATTGTTTTTTTCTAGTGTAACTAAAAGCAATTAAAAACTTGCAATTAATTATATTTCTGAATTTATATTCACTTTTAAAGCCTTCTAATGCCACGTTAGCAAAGTATAATGTCATGTGGTCTATTTCCATCTGACTATAAGTTAGCGCTAAATTATAATATATTCCTGTTTCATAATAACCTAACTCTTTCGCCATCGCTTCTGTCTTTAGCAAGTATTCCAATGCCTGTGTATATTTGTACTGCACAGAATATAACAATGCCTTATTATACGTATATAACATCTTCTGGAAAGGTGAGTATTTCTTATACACCTTTTTCAACTTATCCAATTCTTCCTCTACAGCAGGTAAATCTCGCTTCATCATTAAATACCGCGTATAAAGTAACTTATAATAATTTATAATTTCAAAATCCAAAACATGCTTCATTTCACCTTGCAGCTCTTCATATATGCGTTCTACTTGTGGCTTGTCCAAATGAACTAATGCATTCAACCATTCATCCAACTTCCCCTTCACATCTTCTTCTACATCTCTCAAATCCGTCACGGCAATTTCTAATCTTGCGCAGAGCAATTGTAGAATCTCTTCTGATGCTTCGATCTTTCCATTTTCGATTTTACTTAAGTATGAGACAGAACAAATGCCCTGACATAATTCTTCTTGTGTCATTTTTTGCTGTAGCCGTTTGTAAAAGACTTGTTTGCCTATTTTTTCTAATGTTTGTTGCATTGTCCTCCTCCATTCTCATTTACCCCCATTACTCTAATAATACATAAAATCTTGAGAAATATAAATTGATAAATGTTAATTTTCTAAAAAATATGCATTATTTCATTTTTTTCCCTCTTGACTACACCTTCATATCCATTCTTTGCTACAAGCAGTGAAAAATTGGTATACTATAACCAAATTATGGAGGTGTTTTCGCGATGACTTATTATAAAGACGATAGCTATGCCTTACATACAGATTTATATCAAATTAATATGGCTTATACATATTGGAAAGATGGTATTCACAATCGCCGCTCGGTGTTTGATTTATACTTTCGAAAGCTTCCATTCGAGAACGGTTATGCTGTTTTTGCCGGTCTTGAAAAAATTGTAGAGTACATAGAAAACTTCAGCTTTACCGAAAGCGATATCGCTTATTTAGCAGAATTGCAATTTGAAGAAGAATTCCTTCATTATTTACAAAACATGAAATTCACTGGTACGGTTCGTAGTATGCAAGAAGGTGAAGTTGTCTTTAATAACGAGCCTTTATTACGTGTTGATGCACCGCTTGGCGAAGCACAAATTATTGAAACTGCCCTGTTAAACATTGTGAATTACCAAACATTAATTGCAACAAAAGCAGCTCGTATGAAGCACGCTGCAAATAACGATGAACTTTTAGAGTTCGGCACAAGACGTGCCCACGAGTTCGATGCAGCCCTTTGGGGCACACGAGCTGCCTTTATTGGTGGTTTCTCATCTACAAGTAACGTACGGGCTGGGAAACGCTTCGGAATACCTGTAGCTGGCACACACGCTCACTCTTTCGTTCAAGCATATCGTGATGAATATGTCGCGTTTAAGAAATATGCTGAGACACATAAAAAATGCGTCTTTCTCGTTGATACATATGACACATTAAAATCTGGTGTTCCAAATGCAATTCGCGTCGCGAAAGAGTTTGGGGATCGTATCGATTTTTATGGCATTCGCCTTGATAGTGGTGATATGGCTTATTTATCTAAAAAGGCAAGAAAACTACTAGATGAAGCCGGGTTTACAAATACAAAAATTATTGCTTCTAGCGATTTAGATGAATACACCATTATGCATTTAAAATCTCAAGGAGCAAAAATTGATGTATGGGGCGTTGGGACAAAATTGATTACGTCCTTTGAGCAACCAGCATTAGGGGCTGTTTATAAACTCGTTGCGATTGAAGATACTGATGGAAAGTTAAATGATACAATTAAAATTTCATCTAACCCTGAAAAAATTACTACTCCAGGACTAAAACGAATTTATCGCATTATCAATCGAGTGAACGATCATGCTGAAGGCGATTATATTGCATTGGATTGTGAAGAACCAGGAAAAGAAGAACGCTTAAAAATGTTTCATCCTGTTCACACCTATATAAGTAAATTTGTAACAAACTTTGAAGCACGCGAACTGCATAAAGACATTTTTGTTAACGGTAAAAGAACATATGAACTACCAGATATATTAGATATTCAAAAATATAATGAACAAAGTCTCGCACTATTTTGGGAAGAGTATATGCGAACTTTAAATCCTGAAGAGTACCCTGTCGATTTAAGTCAAGAATGCTGGGATCATAAAATGAATTACATTCAAACTGTTCGAGAACAAGTCGAAAAAAATATACAAAAATAAAACAGAGAAGCTTCTCCTTCTCTGTTTTTTCAATACTATATGTATCTTTGTGGAAAATATATTAAAATAATAAGACAAATATTTTTTATTTGTAAATTTAAATATTGAGTTATTTATTTATAAAATAATATTTGTTATTATTTTATTGAGTCAATTTCAACAGAATAACCTAAAAAAGAGGACGCAGGTTGCGCCCTCTTTTTTTATAAATCTTTCACTCGTAGTACACGCATTGCATTTAACACTGCCAGTAGTGTCACACCAACATCTGAGAAAACCGCTTCCCACATTGTTGCAATACCGAAAGCACCAAGTAGTAAAACTAATCCTTTTACCCCTAATGCAAAGATAATATTTTGCCACACAATGCGTCGTGTACGTTTTGCAATGTTTACAGCTGTTGCAATTTTTGAAGGCTCATCAGTCATAATAACGATATCTGCTGCTTCAATTGCTGCATCTGATCCTAAACCACCCATTGCAATACCAACATCGGCTCTTGCTAATACCGGTGTATCATTAATACCATCACCAACGAAAGCAACTTTTTCTTTTCCATGCTTCGCTGCATCAATTTTTTCAATCTCTTCTACTTTTTGTTGCGGTAATAGTTCTGCGTGAACTTCATCTAAACCTAATTCTTTACCAACAGCTTCACCAACTGGTTTTGCATCACCAGTTAACATGACTGTCTTCTTAATGCCTAGTTCTTTTAACTTTTGAATTGCTTGTTTTGAATCTTCTTTTACCTCATCAGAGATAACAATATAACCTGCATATTTTCCATCTACAGCAACGTGAACTAATGTACCTACTGTTTCTGGTTGCTTAAATGTAATGTTCTCTTTTCTCATTAATTTAGCATTACCTGCAAAAATTTCTTTTCCTTGTACTTTTACGACTGTACCGTGACCAGAAATTTCGTTATAATCATCGATTATTTTTTCATCAACTGATTTTCCATATGCATTTCGAATCGATTGTGCAATTGGATGGTTAGAATACACTTCAGCAAATGCTGCATACTCTAATAATTCTTCATTTGTAATGCCTTCGCTTGGTTCCATTTTTGTAACTTTGAAGACACCTTTTGTTAATGTGCCTGTTTTATCAAAAACAATATATTTCACATCATTTAAAGCTTCTAAATAGTTACTTCCTTTTACTAACACACCACTTTTAGATGCGCCACCGATACCTCCAAAGAATCCAAGAGGAATAGATACAACTAACGCACATGGACAAGAGATTACTAAGAACACTAAAGCTCTATAAATCCAATCCGAGAATGTAGCTCCTTCTAAAATAAGTGGTGGAATAAACGCCATGATCGCTGCTGTAATTACTACAACTGGAGTGTAGTAACGCGCGAACTTCGTAATAAAGTTTTCTGTTGGCGCTTTTTTACTGCTTGCATTTTGAACTAAATCTAAAATTTTTGATACAGTTGATTCACCAAATTCTTTTGTAACTTCAA
The DNA here is from genome assembly GCF_027716745.1 of Bacillus cereus group sp. Bc010. NCBI lineage: Bacteria > Bacillati > Bacillota > Bacilli > Caryophanales > Bacillaceae > Bacillus > Bacillus cereus group sp. Bc010. The sequence continues at coordinate 20,019 of NZ_JAQFUY010000013.1, read as the reverse complement.
TTGTTAATACACCATTTTGGTTCACAAAACCACTTAATACATCATTTCCAACTTCAACTTCACGTGGTACAGATTCACCAGTCAATGCTGAAGTATCTACCATTGATGTTCCTTCAACTACTTTTCCGTCTAACGGTACTTTCTCACCAGGTTTCACGATAATATAATCGCCGATTTGTACATCTTCTGGTGATACTTGTTTCGTTTCATTCCCAACCTTTACATTCGCGTAATCAGGACGAATATCCATTAATGAAGTAATTGATTTTCGAGAACGGTTTACCGCAATACTTTGGAATAATTCTCCTACTTGATAGAATAACATTACTGCAACCGCTTCTGGGTATTGTTGAATTGCGAAAGCTCCTAGTGTTGCAATTGCCATTAAGAAGTTCTCATCAAACACTTGGCCACGAGTTATGTTTCTTACTGCTCTCCAAACGATATCTCCACCGATTAATACATACGCAAGGACGAATAACGGAATTGTGATCATTTGTGGTAAGCTAGCTAATGCAGCAATTGCTGTCAAAATTCCGCCGACCACTAATCGTCCTACCATCTTTTTCACATTTGCTTCACCATGATCGTGACTATGTCCATGGTCATGACCACCCTTTTCTTCACGAACAACTTTCACATCTGGTTCTAACTTTTGAACGACATTTGTTATATTAGCTACAGTCGCTTCTAGTTCCCTTTTATTCGCTACTTCAACTCGTAATTTCTTTGATACGAAATCAACAGTTGCTGCTGAAACCGTCGGCATTTCCTTAACTTTATTTTCAATCTTCATCGCACAATTTGCGCAATCTAAACCTTCTAATATAAACACTTCTTTTGCCATTTTTGTGTTTTTTTCTTCTTGCACTTTAATGTGCGGTTCTAATTTTGTAACGAGTTGTTTTGCTTCTGTAACAACTTCACTTTCTTTATTTTGCGCTGTTTCTAAAACCATTGTTTTTGTCGCGAAATTTACAGAGCAAGAATTTACTCCTTCTATATTTCCAACACCTTTTTCAATTTTCATTGCACAGTTCGCACAATCTAAACCTTCTAACATCAGTTTCTTTTTCACTAATGCTTCAGCCATCGTTCTCCCTCCTCGCGTTCTATTTATTCTTCCTCGTTTACGTGTTCAAACGCTTGCTCGAAGATATGAATTACGTGTTGGTCAGCTAACGAATAATAAACGACCTTTCCTTCTTTACGATTCTTTACAAGTTTCGCTTGCTTTAACACACGAAGCTGATGTGAAATAGATGATTGTGTCATTCCTAATAAATACGCTAAATCACAAACACACATTTCAGCTTCAAATAACGCATGTAATATTCTCGTACGTGTACGATCGCCTAATACTTTAAATAATTCTGCTACTTTACTTAAACTTTCATCCGTTGGAATTGTTTGTTTTACTTGATCAACAACTTCTTCATGAATTATCGTTTGAGAACATGTCTCTTGTGGTGTTTCTACTTTATTTCCAGCCATTATAGCTCACCTCTTTATTTGAACATATGAACAATCATTCATATATCTTATACCTTTATTATATGAGCGTCTATTCATATGTGTCAATGAAATCTCATACATTTTTTTGAACATTTCGTTCACATTTAAAAAAGATCTACACATATTTTCCGCATCCATTACATTCTCATACAAAAAGAATATACACTTTGCACAAAAGAAAAAGCCTTGCGCGTTCCCTAGACGCACAAGGCTTACTATACTTATATCCCTTTTAACTAAGCTTTTAATTAGCTTGTTCTAAATTATCCTGCGAACTTCCATCGTCTTTTAAATGACTATGTTTTTTCGAATAAACAAAGTATACAACTACTCCAATTGCTAACCAAATACCGAAGTAGATCCATGTTGTTAATGGTAGGTTAAACATTAAGAATAGACAACATGCGATTGAAATAAGCGGTAGCGTTGGTACAAGTGGTACCATAAAGCCACGTTTTAAGTTCGGATGTGTTTTACGAAGAATAATAACTGACACACCTACCATCGCAAATGTTAACAATGCTCCAATATTCGCTAAATTCGACAATTCTTTTAAATCGATAAATCCAGCAATTAAAGCACTACCAATACCTGTTAACCAAGTTGAAAATACTGGTGCTTCTGTCTTTTTATTAATTTTCGCAAATGATTTTGGTAATAAACCATCACGGCTCATCGCGAAGAATACACGTGTCGTTGCATAAATGTAAGCAAAGATTACAGCCATAATACCAATTACAGCTCCAACTGCGATTACACCAGCTACTTTATCTTGTCCTACAACTTCTAATACATATGCCATAGCTTCTGGTACATCTAATTCTTTATAAGAAACCATACCTGTCATAACGAGACAAACTACAACATAAATAATTGTACAAATAACTAACGAAGCAATAATACCAATCGGTAAATCACGTTGTGGATTTTTTACTTCTTCAGCAGAAGTTGCTAATGCATCAAATCCTAAGAAAGCGAAGAATACTGCTGCTCCTCCGGCAAAGATTCCGCTAATGCCGTATGGTGCAAATGGTGTCCAGTTTTCTGGTTGTACGTAAAACGCACCAACTGCAATGAATAAAATAACAATACCAATTTTAATTAATACCATTATGTTATTCACACGCTTACTTTCTTTCGTACCTCTTGATAGTAACCAAGTTAAAACTAATGTAATGACTACTGCTGGTAAATTCACCATTCCACCTTGTGATGGAATCTTTAACAGCTCTGTTGGAATTTCTAATCCAAATCCACTCACTAAGTTATTAAAATAACCCGTCCATCCACCAGCTACTGCGGCAGTTGTTACGACATATACAGATAGTAATGTCCATCCCATTAGGTGGGCAATAAACTCACCAATTGTCGCATATGAATATGTGTACACACTACCTGAAACCGGAAGTGTAGATGCAACTTCTGCATAACATAATGCTGCAAATCCACAAACAATCGCTGCAATCATGAATGAAAAAATAACTGCTGGACCAGCATCTCTTGCTGCTACTAATCCTGTTAATACTAGTACTCCTGTACCGATTATCGCACCAATCCCTAGCATTGTTAGGTCAAATGCCCCTAGCGTTTTCGTTAAAGTTTTACTTTTACTTTCCCCTAACAATTGCGTAACGGATTTCTTTTTAAATAGGTTGGCCACGATGTATGCCCCCTTTTGCCAAGAAGAGCTAAGAGGTATTATCTCTTAGCTCTTATCATGTTGTTTTATATATTGTTCGATTTTGTTTTGTATAATGCTTTTATTAGCAAGATACTGTTTCTGCTTCTAGTAATTCTTTAGCACCTTTGTATTCTACACCGTGAGCTTCTGCAACTGCTTCGAATGTTACATAGCCATCTAATGTGTTAATACCTTTTAGTAATGCAGAGTTGCCTAGGCAAGCTTCTTTGTAACCTTTGTTAGCAATTTGTACTGCATATGGTACTGTTACGTTTGTTAATGCAAGAGTTGATGTACGTGGAACCGCACCTGGCATGTTTGCAACTGCATAATGAACAACGCCGTGTTTTTCGTAAGTTGGGTTATCATGAGTTGTAATACGGTCAGTTGTTTCGAAAATACCACCTTGGTCAATCGCGATATCTACAACAACAGAACCTGGTTCCATTGATTTAATCATTTCTTCTGTTACAAGTTTTGGTGCTTTTGCACCTGGGATTAATACTGCACCGATTACAAGATCAGACTCTTTTACAGCTTCTGCAATATTGTACGGATTAGACATTAAAGTTTTTACTTGGTTTCCGAAAATGTCATCTAATTGACGAAGACGTTCTGCACTTAAGTCGATGATTGTTACATCCGCACCTAGTCCAACTGCAATTTTAGCAGCATTTGTACCAGCTTGTCCACCACCGATGATTGTTACTTTACCACGTTTAACCCCTGGAACACCTGCAAGTAAGATACCTTTACCGCCTTTGTTCTTCTCAAGGAATTGTGCACCAATTTGTGCAGCCATACGACCAGCTACTTCACTCATAGGTGCAAGTAATGGTAGAGAACGGTTTTCTAATTGTACTGTTTCATATGCAATAGAAACAACTTTCTTTTCGATTAATGCTTTTGTTAATTCTGGTTCTGGAGCTAAGTGTAAGTATGTGAATAAGATTAAACCTTCGCTGAAGTGTTTGTATTCGCTTTCAATTGGTTCCTTAACTTTCATAACCATTTCCATGTTCCAAGCTTCTTCAGCTGTATCAACAATTTTCGCTCCTGCTTCAACATACTGAGCATCTGTGAAACCAGATCCTAAACCTGCACCCTTTTGAATGAATACTTCGTGATTGTTACGAATTAAATGTACAACACCTGCTGGTGTCATTGCCACACGGTTTTCGTTGTTTTTAATTTCTGCTGGTACCCCAATACGCATAATGAAATGCCCCCTTATAATTAACAGAAAAAAGAAAGTCTTTTTTCTTTTTGTAATAATTAATAACTTATGTCCTTATTCTAGCATAACTTAAAAGTTATGAAAACGCTAACATACTATATTTTTAAAGTTTATATATTTAGAATAGTGTAAATATATGGAACATTGATTCTATTAGCCTCTTTGTTCCATCTCATTATCTACCACTCTATTTTTATTATACTCCTTTAAAATAAACAGCAATCATTTATTATTCGACAATAATGTAACAATGTAAGAAACACCAATGATGCCGTATACATATACAGTTATGAGTTTAAACAATACTTTAGGGATATATTCTTTCCAAAAAAACAGCTGCTAGCATTTAGCTAGCAGCCGGATAACTTATAAATAACTTGGAAAATAAATCATCTGTTGTTTCGGTAATTTTATCAAACAGATCACTTTCTTCCTCTTCTTGCTCTTTTAACATCTTAATTGTTTCACGTGCATCTTCAGGATAATCGGTAATGATACCATCTACGTTCAATTTATAATATCCCTTTAAACTTTCCATATAATTTACTGTCCATACGTAAATTGGTTTGTTTAACTTCCTTGCTTCTTTTACTAATTTCTTATTTAACATGTATTCTTCTGCTACATAAAAATCAGCTTTCACATTCTTTAAGTTGGCTCTACTTGCATACAGTATATATCCGACTTTTATATCTGAATTTGCACGCTTAAACTCTTTTATAAGCGGGTAATGTAACGTTTGAATAACACATTGCTTCTCAAATTCATTATCTTTAATCGTTTTTAATACTTTGTTTACAAATTCTTTTTCGCCACCATGAAGCTTCACTTCAATATTGAGTTTGATTTTACCCTTTGCCAACTTAATGATTTCATCCAGCGTACTGATTTGTCCTGAAAAACCATCTTGACTAAGGGTAAGCTGCCTTAACTCGTCCATCGTTAAATCCGAAACATGAACATTAGCATTAGCAAGACGTTTCAACTTCAAATCATGTATAACTGCTAGTTCACCGTCTTTCGTTTGTAGTACATCAATTTCAGCGTAGTCTGCTTTCGCATCAATAGCTCCCTGCACAGCTTCTTTCGTATTTTCTACACCTTTTGAAATATAACCGCGATGAGCCATAATAATCGGTTCTTTATATGTGTTTGTAATAAAGGTCACAATGAAAGCAACAACCATTCCCGCCGTAATAATTCCTACAATATATACACCAATAAATTTCCAACGATGTTTTTGGAAGAAACATTTATCTGCCTTCGTCTTTGAATAATCTAATCCTTCTTCTAATAAAACATCTTCGACTGGAACCTTTTGTAAATACAATCTTGTTAACGCCATAATATAGAACGGCGTCATAATAAAGCTAAATAGATACAATGTACTTGTTAGGAAAACTGAAATAGTTGACTCTGCTAGTAGTGCAAATGTCCCTTCTGGGTTTGTAAATTCATATACTCCCCACAGACAAAGTAAATAAATTCCTACACATAAAAGAAAAACAATTCCTACAGATATGAAAAAACCTACTAAAAAGAACAACACTTTAAAGAAGCTTTCTTTTACTAAGGTTGCACTTTTTCGTGCTGCCGTACGGAACGGCTTCTCCTCTAAAACAATAATAGGTAAAACAAAAATCCAACGAAGGTTCAAATAGGCAACTACAGCAAAGAAAGTATAATATCCAACTTGCCCCATTGTTGTCTTAAATAGTTCACCTGTAATAAAATTAGGAATTTGAATTTCAGGAATCAATGCAGATTTATATCCCATACTTAATAGTGGTAATAGTACAACTGCATACAAAACAAAGCCAGGTAAGCAATATGTAAACAGAGAAGGTAAATACGTTACTGTTTTATATAAAATCGGACGTAATCTCACCTTTTGCCTTTTATGAGCGAAGTACGAAATGATAATAAGTACTGCAAACTCTGTAAAGATCAGGAACAATGCCAATATAGATAAAATTACGATCGCCAAAATCCCGTATGGGGTTTTCAAAAATGCTAATAACTCATCATTTGTTGCGTTTGCATACCCACCAAAGTACAACAATTTATTGAAAATAATACCGAAAAGTGGGATAAACACAATCGCTGCTAACAATTTATAAGCAAGTTGGAATGTTAACACATTCCAAAAAGCAAATCTAACAGTTTGAAAGGAATGTCTCATTACTCCTGGTATAGATAGTCTTTTACGGTGTTGCATATATTCCTCCACATTCTAAAACGATATTTGAGATGGATTCCACATTTCCATTTCTAACCCATCCCTTTAATAATAATATATTCCGCTTAACATGAACACTCTTATACATACAATGAAAAAAGTGATGGCTACTTCCCATCACTTTTTCACTTACTCTATTTTTTCTCTAACCCTTGCCCAAATGCTTTCAAAAAACTAAAACCGAATGTAATGGCTCTATTGATATCTGGATCTTTTAACACTTTAAAGAAATCCATCACTTTTGTTTTTTTACCACTTTTTAATTCATCTGTTGCAAATTGCAATCCAGTGACTAAGCTCGAGGTAATTTGCTTCGTTACTTCTGGGTCAACTGAGGATAGTGCTTCCCCCGCACCCATCATATTGTTAAGTACATTTTTAACTGGTTCACGATTTAATTGCTCCACAGCGATTTTTGAAACATCTTCCTTCGCAGCAAGTAAACTAATCGCCGCATCTAATATTCCAGCCTTCTGCAACTGCGCTAACAGTTGCATCGTTTCTTCTACTGCTTCACGATTATTAGATAGCTCATTTAGAAGTTCATCTGCTACTTGCTGTTTCTGTTCTTCCTCTGTTACAACTTTCTTTTTAATTAAAGTAATTTCTTTCGCCACTATCTTCGCCCCCTAGTCCACGAGTGATACGTATTGTTTTCTTTGCCATTTTTGCTCGATTTCAACACCATTTTGCGGATTACGCTTTTTATCTCGCGGGTTTGAAGATGGTAACGGACGATTTCCTTTTTCACGTAATACACGCATTTTCACCATCGTTTGTTTGTACGCCGGTGTACACGTATAAAGGTCTGTTGCCGTCCCAGTTAAAATATTGATCGCTTCTTCATTTATCGTTGCATGCATCGGTAAGTATAGCTCTTTCCCCGTTACACGATCAGTAATAAGCGCTTGTACTTTAATTTTGCCAAATGGTGATGCTAATTCTACAAGACCACCATCTTTCACATTGCGTTCTATAGCAAGTTCAGGTGAAATTTCAACGAACACTTCAGATACTTTAGATAAAATACCAGCCGACTTATTCGTCATATTCCCTTCATGGAAATGTTCTAGCATACGTCCATTATTTAAAAGTAAATCATACTCATCTGGCGCTACAACTGGTGGTACCCATTCATCTAATGATAAACGAGCTAGTTTATCTGGGAAGTTAAATCCGTCTACATATAATAGCGGTGTATCACTACCATCATGGCTACCCCAACATAAACTATTCCATCCTTCTAGACGATCGTACGTTGCTTGAGAGTATAACGGTGCAAGCGATGCAATTTCGTCCATAATTTCACTTGGACTTTCGTAATTCCAATCCCCGCCGAGTGCACGAGCAACTTTTTGTAAAATCCACCAATCTGGTTTTGAATCGCCCAGTGGTTTTAATACTTCATATAATCTTTGAATACGTCGCTCTGTATTCGTAAACGTTCCTTCTTTTTCTAAGCTTGGTGCCGCTGGTAAAATAACATCAGCAAAACGAGCTGTTTTTGATAAGAACATATCTTGAACAACGAGGAAGTCTAAATTCGCTAAAATATGTTGCACATGGTTCGCATTGGAATCGACTAAAGCCATTTCTTCTCCCATGACATACATACCACGTAGTTTTCCTTCTTCTGCCGCAAGTAACATTGCAATATTATTTAATCCTGGTGCTTTCGGAATCGTTGTGCCGTATGCTTTTTCAAACTTAGCACGAAGCGTATCATCCGATACTGCTTGATAACCTGGAAGCCAGTTTGGTAATGTCGCCATATCACAAGCACCTTGTACATTATTATGACCTCGTAATGGATATGCGCCTGCGCCAGGACGACGATAGTTCCCCGTAACAAGCAGTAAATTTGAAATAGCAGCAGATGTTGTACTTCCTCCTGTATTTTGCGTTACACCCATTCCCCAAAGTATACAAGTTCCATCTGCTTCATATACCATACGAGCCATTTCTTTCAGGTTTTCTTTCGAAATCCCCGTAATTTCTTCTGTATAATCAAGCGTATGCTTTTCTAGCATTGTGCTATATTCATCAAAGTTCTTCACATTTTCAGCTATGAACTTTTTATCATGCCAATCTTGATCAATAATATATTTCGTAATACCAGCAAGCCATACGTAATCCGTACCTTGGCGCGGATGAATAAATAAATCCGCACGCTCTGCCATTTCATGTTTACGAAGGTCTGCTACAATCAGTTTTTGCTCGTGTAATTTATGAGCACGTTTTACACGCGTCGCAAGTACAGGGTGCCCTTCTGTTGGATTCGCACCAACGATAATGACAAGTCCTGCTTCAGCTATATCTTTCACTGTTCCTGCATCGCCGCCCATACCGACAGTTTTAAATAAACCATCTGTTGCTGGAGATTGACAATAACGAGAACAATTGTCTACATTATTCGTTCCATATATTTGTCGAGCTAGTTTTTGCATAAGGTAATTTTCTTCATTCGTTACTTTCGATGAAGAAATGAATCCAAATGCATCGCTGCCGTATTCAGATTTAATATGCTGCATGTTGGAAGCAACAACTTCTAACGCTTCTTCCCATGAAGCTTCAACAAACATATCTCCTTGGCGAATTAATGGCTTCGTAATTCGATCTTCACTGTTTACAAAGTCCCATCCAAATTTACCTTTTACACATGTGGAAATACCATTAACCGGTGCATCTGAAACAGGTTGCACTTTTAATATATGGCGATCTTTCGTCCATACTTCGAATGAACAACCGACACCACAAAATGTACAAACTGTTTTTGTTTTATTCACTTTCGTCTTACGCATCGCAGCCTCTACTTCTGAAACCGCTAAAATACTACTATATCCAGGCTCTACATCCTTTACAAAATCAATCATCGGATCTAACACATCTGGTTTTAATCCTGTCATAAATCCAGCTTCACCTAACATGGATTTCTCCATCAACGCATTACATGGACATACTGTTACACACTGCCCGCAACTTACACAAGATGAATCATTTATACTTACACCATTATCCCATATAACACGCGGACGATCTAAGCTCCAGTCTATCGATATAGTTTCATTAACTTGTAAGTTTTGACATACTTCTACACACTGTCCACAAGCAATACATTGATTTGGATCATACCGATAAAACGGATGTGACATATCCACTTCACAAGCACTTACTTTCGGCTCATACGGATATTTCTGTTCTTCAATTCCCATCATATGTACGGTGTTATGGACTTTACAATTACCATTATTGTTATCACACACGGTACAATACAATAAATGATTCTCTAATATTCGATCCATCGCCTCAGTCTGTGCTTCTTTTGCACGCTGTGACTGTCTTTCAATATGCATACCGTTCTCTAATTTCGTTGAACAAGCACGCATTAACTTCCCATCTACTTCTACAATACACGTATCACAAGTTTGAATTGGATCTACTTCTGGTACATGACAAATTTGAGGATGTTCCAAATTACTCTCGTTAAATAATTGTAGTATCGTCTTTTCACCCGATGTGGAAAATTCTTTACCATCCACGGTTACACGGACTGTCTGTTCTGCCATAGTTTCCCCTCTCCTTACAACCAACTGTACAACACAATTATGAATCCGTTTTCAAAATCGCATTACTGTACATATTTTTGAAACGCTCTGCCCAAATGCTTTCTTATGAAGTCGATTCTAGATGTTATAAGGTATAACTACGAAAGCTTGAAAATATCACTATTCTACAGTTCTATTATATCGTACATATACAATAATAACCAAAATAATCTGTGATCTTCTTCCTAATAGGTGTTTTTATTTTTTCCGTTGTTTTATGATAAATATGGGAGAGAACTACATAAAAAAGGGGAATTTAATATGGAGCCTACGCAAGAAACGTATACAATTGTACGCTATCAATCTGGTACATTTTCAAAACAACTGGATGAGATTGTTACAGAATCTCCTATCACGATTAAATTGAATGGTGAAGAATATGTAACAGTCGTATGTACACCAAATTATATTGAAGATATGGTAATTGGGTTTTTAATTTCTGAGGGGATTATTTCTTCTTATAAAGATGTTGAAGAACTATGGGTGCAAAAAGATAACGGAATTGTCCATGTAACATCATCAAAAATAAATCCGCTCTATCAAAATTTATATAATAAACGATACATCACTTCCTGCTGCGGAAAAGGTAGACAAGGTTTTATTTTCGTTAACGATGCAGCAAAAGCAAAAGATTTACATGATATACATGTAAAAATTACTCCTGAAGAATGCTTTTACTTAATGAATACTTTACAACAATCTTCCACTACCTTTCGCCAAACTGGCGGTGTTCACAATACCGCGCTATGTGATCGAAACAATATCCTCCTATCAAGAATGGATATTGGAAGACATAATGCATTAGATAAAATATATGGACATTGTTTACGCAACGATATATCTGTTAAAGGAAAAATCATTGCATTTAGCGGACGCATTTCATCCGAAATTTTACTCAAAGTTTCAAAAATCGGATGTGAAATTGTTCTATCTAAATCCGCACCAACAAAATTAGCATTGCAACTCGCTCACGATTTAGGCATTACCGTCGTAGGATTTATTAGAAATGAATCTTGTAATATTTACACACATCCACATCGAATTGATGGTTATCGATCGAATAACTAAAATAACTCCTCAATCGAGGAGTTATTTTAGTTATGAAAATGTAACATATCAAACACTTGAATAGTTAATAAAGTTAATATATAATTTCATTACATAATTAAAAACAAAATATTGTAGCATATATCTTTTCATTCTTTTACAAATTAAAAGAGACTGCTAACAAAACGCATACACATTCTTATATATGTAATGGATTTATTTGATTTAAAATCGACCAAGGAGGTTACAACGATGGAAATTCGCTTATTAACGACAGAGGACGCAGAAATATATTTAAAAGTTTGTATGGAAGGTTTAACGAAGAACCCGGAAGCTTTTAGCTCTTCTTATGAAGATGTTCTGAAACATGAGGATCCTGTAGCTGCTATGGCAAAACGATTAAGCAATCCGGATAAGTATACTCTAGGGGTCTTCAAAGATAACGATTTAATCGGCATTGCTACTTTAGAAACAAAGCCTTTCATTAAACAAGAACATAAAGCAAAAATCGGTTCCGTTTTTGTTTCCCCTAAAGCACGTGGCCTTGGAGCAGGACGGGCTCTCATTAAAGCAATTATTGAGAATGCCGATAAATTACATGTAGAACAACTTATGCTCGATGTTGTAGTTGGTAACGATGCAGCAAAAAAATTATATGAATCATTAGGTTTCCAAACTTACGGCGTACAAGAGCGTTCATTAAAACATAACGGTCAATATTGGGACGAGGAACATATGGTTCTATTCTTAAATGATTAATACTTCAATATAGTTTTTAAAAGCATCTTCTTATTAAGAAAGGTGCTTTTTTCATTACAACAATGTAATCTTCATGTCACCTTTATCGATCGTACCAAACCTTTCCATTCATTATACTAAAAGTGTAAAGTAAAACTTTACTCAGTGGGGAACTACATCCCACGCTGATCGCATGTACTTGATATGTAGAGGAGAATGTGACATGAAACAAAACAAACGAGCTATGGTTTTAATATTTACTACAGCAATTGTAACTTCTGGATTAGCAATTTTACCTTGGTTTATTATATAAAGTGAAACTTTAATCAGCCCTCACCAATCGGACTTTTATGGGAAGCCCGCCCCCCACCTAACTTCTTTGCTTTCGCTGCATTTTGAAGTGGGGGTCTTACTGCCCATTAAAGTCGGATAAAAATACTCCCCCTAACAACGAAAAAAGCTTATTGCTTCTTAAGAAGCAATAAGCTTTTTTTATATTATAAAATCCCCAAAATTTTATTTACACAACTTATAATAATAACCATAGATACGGCAACGCACATGACAACCGTATTACGATCTTGCTTTTCTTTTTTTGAAATTTCTTCTTTCGGATTCATGTGTATGATCTCCTTTTAAAAAAAGTGTGAGATAGGAAATTTTTCTTATCCGATGCGAGGTGAATACGAAAACCCTCTCTATCTCACATACACAATAGAATGGAATTGTCATTTTATAAATAAAATGACATGACGTTATGTCGCAACATAGGGTATTTTGTGTCGCTACGTTTTCTATTATAAAAAATAGTTGTGCAAAACTAGTGCATTTTTTATGTCAATTACTCTGAGCGAGAAATCACTCTTCCACTCAATCACATAAAAAGAGTTTTTTATCATTTTCATGTAAACTATACAAGTAGAATGAACAGTTTGGGGTGCACAAGATTATGGTAAAAATTTTATTAGTAGACGATGAAGAACGTATGTTACGATTATTAGATCTGTTCTTAAGTCCTCGTGGCTATTTTTGTATGAAAGCTACCTCTGGCCTTGAAGCACTAAAGTTAATAGAACAAAAAGACTTCGATATTGTTTTGTTAGATGTAATGATGCCGAATATGGATGGATGGGATACTTGCTATCAAATCCGTCAAATTTCCAACGTTCCAATCATTATGCTAACAGCTCGTAATCAAAATTACGATATGGTAAAAGGCCTTACGATCGGCGCAGATGACTATATTACAAAACCATTTGATGAGCATGTATTAGTTGCACGAATTGAGGCTATATTACGCCGTACAAAGAAAGATGGATTTGTTAGCTCCAATGGTATTGAGTGGGATAAAACGAAACATACTGTCACAGTGTATGATGAAAAAATCTCACTGACTCCTATCGAATTTTCGTTACTTGGACTATTTTTACAAAATACAAACCGTGCTTATAGCCGAGATGATTTAATCGAAAAAATTTGGGGTTATGAAACAGACATTGAATATAGAACAATCGATTCACATATTCGCAATATCCGTGATAAATTACGTAAAAAAGGATTTCCAGTTGAAAATTACTTAGAAACTGTTTATAAGGTCGGATATAAATGGAAAAGTGAATAATTACTTCGGTCAGTGGAAAATACCATACCACTGACCCTTTATATGAAATAAGGTATGGTGAGAAAATGAGTAAACTTTCACTTAAAATTGGGACATACTTTTTAATATTAGCTTTATGTATTGAAACAATTGCTTTCGTATCTTTTTACAAAAGCATTTCAACAATGCGGATTGAGGAAGAAACACTTGCTCTTTTAGAAAAAGGTAATCGCTATAGTAACAAAATTACACAACGCGCAAAGTGGAGTGCATTTGCTAAAGAAAAGAAACACGGCGAACGCGCTGAATACAATAAAAATCCTAAGCGCCCTATATACCCAGAGTTCGATATCGCTGATGAAGCTGAACACTTAGTTGAATCAGAATCAATTGCTAACTCTGATATAGCTATCATTATAACGGACAATAATGGAAAAATCATTTCCACTTCAGAACCTGTAACAAAGGCGATGCAAAAACAACTTACTTGTAAAACACAATATATTCCAGAAAACGGATTAGTTGTCGAAAAGAACTGGAAAAAATCAAAATTCATCACAACGGTAAGCCCACTTAATACAGCAGAGTTTCAAGGAAAGTTATATATGTTATTAAAAACATCTTTTTTAGAAAATATGTTGCTTAAACTCATGAACCAATTTCTTATCATTAGTGTTTTGACTGTTATTTTAACGACTATTTCTGTCTTTGTTTTTTCTCGTGTTATTACAGAACCGCTTATAAAAATGAAGAGGGCAACAGAAAAAATGTCAAAATTAAATAAGCCAATTCAATTAGGTATTAAACGGAATGATGAACTTGGAAGCTTAGCAAAAACGATTGAAGATTTGTCCAGTGAACTAACTTATATGAAAAAAGAACGCAATGAATTTCTTGCTAGTGTCGCCCATGAACTATTAACTCCATTGACCTATATGAAAGGTTATGCGAAAGTAGCAAAGAGAGACACTTTAACGAAAGAAGAGCGAGAAGAATACTTACAAATCATTGAGGATGAAACAGATAGTGTAACTGATCTCGTTCAAGATTTATTTATGCTTGTACAATTAGAACAACACCAATTTGTTATAAAAAAACAAAAAGTGACCCTTCAACCATTTTTAGAACGAATGGTTGAAAAAACAAAAACAACATTAACTAACAAACAAATGCAACTCCATGTATATTGCAAAGACGATTTAGAAGTTTGCATAGACGAAAGACGTATGGAACAAGTTATGTTAAATTTATTACACAATGCTTATCAACATTCGCTAGAAAACACCACTATTACAATACGCGTACTCACAGAAACAAATTCTTTTACAATAAGTGTACAAGATGAAGGTGAAGGTATTCCTGAGGAAGATATTCCGCATATTTTCGATCGTTTTTATCGTGTTGATAAATCTAGAACGAGAGCTACTGGAGGAAAAGGTATCGGGCTAGCTGTTGCGAAAGAAATTGTGGAATTGCATAACGGTTCCATTCTAGTAACAAGCAAATTAGGCGTAGGAACAACCTTTATAATTGAGCTACCTTTTGAATAATATGTGTGTGAAAACACCAGTAGTAGTAAACACTACTGGTGTTATTTTGTTCATAAAATCAGCTCATTTAGGCTAAGCTTTTGAAATTATTCTTATTTCAATATAAAATAAAGTGAAACTTTAATCCATGGAAGGGTTCACCCCATGGATTATTAGTTGAACCAATCGGGCATTTACGGGCAGTTATCTCCAATCTAACTTCCGCACATTCGCTGGATTTTAAAGTTGGAGTCTACTGCCCACAAATAGCGGGGTAAAGATACATTTGTCAAAGATTTGGAGGGTGATATAATTGGATATCCATGTATTAACAAAAGACGAAGCGGAAATTTACTTAGAACTTCGTGTAGAAGGATTAAAGCAAAACCCTGAAGCTTTTAGCTCTTCTTATGAAGATATTATTAATAAAGAGTGTGCGATTGAATATAAAGCACAAAAATTAGCACAAGATGAAAACTATACGCTAGGTGCATTCAAAGATGGAAAATTAATCGGGGTTGCAACACTGGAAACGAAACCATATGTAAAACAAGAACATAAAGCTAAAATCGGTTCTGTATATGTATCTCCAAAAGCACGCGGACTTGGAGCAGGAAAAGCACTTATTAAAGAATGTCTTGAACTTGCTAAATCTTTAGAAGTAGAACAAGTTATGCTTGATGTTGTTGTTGGCAACGATGGAGCAAAAAAACTTTATGAATCATTAGGATTTAAAACATTCGGTGTGCAAGAACGTTCATTAAAATATAACGGACAATATTGGGACGAAGAGCATATGGTCTTATTCTTAGACGAAAATAAATAAATAAATAAATAAATAAATAATAAAAAACATCCTCTCATGTATGAGGATGTTTTTTTACTTTTTTTCTAAACCACGCTGTATTTAATAGTTGAATCGCTTTTGCAATTTCTTCTTCTGATAAGATCGCAAACCCAAGTAAAACGACATTTTCAGGTGCAGTACCGTCTTTATAGTACGTAGAAACAGGATATACTTTAATACTATGTTTCGCAGCTTCTTGAATTAATTCTTCTTCTCGCATTCCATTATGCACTTGTAATAAAATGTGCAATCCTGAATCTTCTCCTATCACTTCAACACGATTAGAGAAATACTTTTCTATTTCAAAGACAAGTCGATCCCTCTTTTTTCGGTAGACGACACGCATTTTATGAATATGTTTTTCCCAATAGCCTTCATTTAAAAACTTTCTAATCACTTCTTGGTCCATTCTTGAAACACTTTGTGTATAAAATAAATATTGCTGTTGATACTTTTTAATTAATTTCTTCGGCAACACCATATAGCTCATCCGTAGCGATGGCAATAATGCTTTAGATAGCGTCCCCATATAAATAACTTTCCCCTCTGTATCTAACCCTTGCAGCGCCGGTATAGGCTTTCCAGAATAGCGAAATTCACTATCATAATCATCTTCAATAATATACCTGTCTTTCGCTTTCTTCGCCCATTGTAAAAGCTGCGTCCTTCTCGTAATAGGCATAATCATTCCATACGGAAACTGATGGGAAGGTGTAACAAATACAACATTCGCATTGCTATTTTCTAAATCTGCCATACAAATGCCGTCCCTATCTAAAGACAACATTTGAACCTTCTCTTCTCCCTGTTCAAAAACGACCATTTTCCTATGATACCCTGGGTTTTCCACTGCATAATTGCTTCCCTTTAACAATTGAAACAATAGTTTCACTAATATTTGTGTTCCCGCACCTAATACAATTTGACTAGCTGAACAACGTACACCTCTAGATTCATACAAATAATTCGTAATCTCTTCTCTTAAGCTCGCTTCCCCTTGAGGGTGTCCTAGAAAGAGAAGTTCGTTATTATACGGCTGCCATACTTCATTTACAATTTTCCGATACATATTGAATGGAAAAGCATTTGTATCAATGCCTGTTTGTGTAAAGTCAAATTTATAACTCTTCTCCTGAAACAGTACTTCTTCTATTCTCTCTTCGCTATCCTCTACATGAACCATTTGCTCAATCTTGCATACAAAATAACCTTTTCTCGATATCGACTCAATATAACCTTCTGCAAGTAATTGTTCGTACGCTGCCTCTACTGTATTTTTACTTACTTGTAAATGTATCGCTAACTTTCGCTTAGCCGGTAATTTCGTAAAAGGGACAATCGTTCCATCTTTAATCTCTTTTTTTATATACTCATACAATTGCACGTACAATGCTCTTTTACTATTCACATTTAAATTAGGCGTTAGTTCTAACATGATATCTGACCCCTTAATAAAACTGAAATCTGATACTTTTTACAGTACCAGAAGTTATATATAATTCCTTTTATCATGTCACACATAAAAAATCAAATACTGGAGAGGAGAAACATGATAATGAACAATGGTAGACGTATCGGACTCATTATGATTATTACAGGAGCTACATTATGGGGATTATCTGGTCCAATGATTCAGTGGCTATTTCAGCATACTAATGTATCCTCAATTGATTTTTTAACAATTCGATTGTTGCTTGCGGGAATATTTATTTTATCTTTTTTACTGATAAAGAAACAAAACATTTTTCAAATTTGGAAACACCCTAGACATTCTATACAACTTATTATTTTCTCTATTCTCGGCATGCTCGGTGCACAATACGCCTTTATCGAAACAGTTCATATTAGTAACGCGGTCACAGCGACATTATTTCAATTTCTAGGTCCTGTTTTTATTACCATTTATGTCGCATTTGAACAACGAAAATTCCCTGCTTCTATGCAACTACTCGCAATTGTAACTGCGCTAACAGGGACATACTTTATTATTACAAACGGTTCAATTGAAAATATTGTTTTATCGAAAGAAGCCATTATTTTTGGTCTATTAACAGCAATTGGATTTGCATTTTATACCCTCCATCCAGCTTCCCTTATTAAAGAATGCGGAACAACCCTAGTAATTGGATGGGGGATGTTAATTGGCGGCATTGCCCTGCTTATTTGTAATCGCTCGTTTGGATGGCATGAGCTTTCGCAAACTTTTACAACAAAAACTTTTTCAATGCTTATTCTTATCATCATAAGTGGAACTCTTTCTTTTCTTCTTTATATCGGTAGTCTGAAATATTTAGCAGCAACAGAAACAAGCATTTTATCTAGTATTGAACCACTTGTAGCTGCCATCGTTTCAATCGCTTGGCTGAATGAATCTTTTGGAGCGTATCAATTATTAGGTGGCGTATGTATCGTTCTTTCTGTTATTTTCTTAACGATGCCGCAAAAAGAGAATGAGCCAGCCTTTACATCTGAACAAATATAAAAAATGTCAAAAGAGGTCGTACAAAACTTACGACCTCTTTTTATACTTTAAAGGAATTGTCCCGCTTTCTAGCAAATACAATTACACTAATAATAAAAATTAGGGGTGTGACACCATGAAAAAAATCGGAACTATGCTACTTTTCTCCTTTCTCATCGCTGGATGCACACAAGGGCAACTTGATTCAGAAGCAACAAAAAAAGAAGCTATCGCAACGTCATCCACTCAAGTTAATGCACCTTCCTTCTTTCACCTTAGCGTTTTAAAAGATGTAAATTGGGAAGAAACACCCTCCTTCATACAAGAAAAAATACCTTTAAAAGGTATCGAAGACAAAATTGCAATGGCCGATAGCCCTATTATCGCAAATGAAAAAAATGAAATGATGTGGTACTTTTTAGATCCCAAAATGCCCACTGGAAAACTATCTATTATTGCACTAAAGCAAGGATCAGTAACTCCAACACCCGTACTCTTTCAACAAGAAACTTCCAAGCCAACTTGGACTACTTCAAATACAATTGATTCCACTACAAACGAACTCCCTCTCACTATGTCACTACCTTCATCTGGATTATGGTTATTAAATATATATGTGAATGAAAAATATTATGATCAGTTTGTAATCAATGCGACAGAAAACAAATAAAATGAAGGAGGCTAAAGTAGCCTCCTTCATTTTATTTATCTTATACATAACTAATCGCCTGACTCCCCATTTGTACCCATGCCTTTTCAAAACTTTCTCTCGGTACCTTTACATCTAAACTATCACTTAGAGGATCTCGAATGTATACAAATTCCTTATCATATCCAACAAGTACTACACAATGTTCATTATACGTAATAGAAACATCTCCACTATTTGTTTCCCATGTAGTAAATTCATCTTCATCTAATGGCGCAAATGTTGCATTTGTAATCATGACTACCGGTTGTCCTGATGTTACACTCTTATAAAGTTCTTCTATACTCTTCCCTGTTAAGTCCACAGCTTTATTAGGTAAATACTTTTTCGCTAATTGAAAAAGTGGTCCATGATATACACCATATCCTGATTCAGAAAAGGTATAAATATTTCCTACAAATCCTTCATTCGGATTCCCACGTACACCATCTTTCATAAAATCAACTTTCTTTATTTCGTTTGCTAATTTCATCTTATCCACTGTAATACCTGCGTATTGTAACATCATCGCTAAGCTCGTCACTTCACAACCTCTATCTAACTCTGGTAACTGCTGAATGAAAGGTACATTTGATAAGATGACCTTTTCATCATTATTACTCATTCCGCTTTGTATATTGAAGAATGTTAACTTCTCCACATACTTTGTAATTCCATTTGTGTATACGTTCCATACTGCTATACCGAGTAAGGCCATACATAAATACCACTTCCATCTCCGTATCACTCTCACACCGATACGATAAACTTAACTAAATCTATACAATTCAATCAAATTTACACAAGTTAGTGCTTCATCGTGTTCTCGCAA
>NZ_JAQFUY010000012.1:0-140690 GCF_027716745.1 Bacillus cereus group sp. Bc010 | reverse complement strand
TTCCCCGATAGAATATCGGGAAAAGGCCGTGGCATAATACTCTTTTTATGACTGTCTACTTGACAGGGAGATGACCACTTTATTGCATCTTTTTTTAATGACTTTACCCAATTTTTATATGAGAGACGCCTAAATGATACGGTAATCCTTACATATGGGTTATGAAATTGGGCGGAATTTCTCAGGGACAAAAGGCAGGGAGGAAGGAACGGAAACAGTCTCCATTTCAGGATAACGTAGTCCAGTTAGTTTGCCACCAAATACAGCACCAGTGTCAATATTGACTGTATGATTTACAAAGCGAGGTTCTTTTACGGGTGTATGTCCATATACAACCCAAGCTGTTCCTTTATACTCCTTCGCCCAGTCGCGACGGACAGGAGAGCCGTCAGCATGTTTTTCTCCTGTAATATCGCCGTATAATACAAAGGTTTGTACTTTTTTATCTTGTCTTCCTATGTAATCTTGCCGAATGCCGGCGTGACACACAATTAACCTTTTTTCATCGAGTACATGATATAAAGGGGATTGCTCGTAAAGTGTGATGAATTTTTCTTTTATCATGTTTTGTTGATGAGAAGGCAGTGCTTCATATTCGGCAACAGTTGTTTCGAGTCCATGAGCGATTGTCACATTACGTCCAAGGAAAAATCGGTATAGTTTATTGCAGTGATTTCCCGGAGCGTAATACGCTACTTTTTTATTTATGACAAGCTCCCATACAATTTCAATCATACGTAATGAATGAGGACCGCGATCTGTGATATCGCCAACAAAAGCAAGCTTGCGTTGATCAGGGTGAATCGGCAAGTCACTATTCCAGTTATATCCGAGTTTTTTCGTTAAATCTTGAAACTCTTGGAAGCATCCATGAATATCCCCTATAATGTCATATTTCATATGTAAACCTCCATCATATTTTTCATTAGTATATCTAAAAAAGGATAGAGATAAAAATATACCGTTTTTGTGCTTCAGTTGAACATAAAGATTTTCGTTCTTGAGCGGACGTTCAAAACAAATCCAATCGCTATCATGTATGTGAGTAAGGAGCTTCCTCCGTAGCTCATAAGGGGTAGTGTGATGCCTGTAATAGGTAGTAATCCGATTGTCATCCCGATATTTTGAAATACTTGAAAAGTAAACATGCCGATTGTACCAGCGCAGATGTAACTACCGAAAGGGTCATTACTTTCTATAGCGATATGAATCATGCGGAAAATAAGTAGGAAAAAAAGTGCAATAATGACGCTTGCGCCTAAAAATCCGAATTGCTCAGCGACATTCGTGAAAATAAAATCTGTATGTGGTTCTGGAAAGTATACTTGTCCATTTTCCCAACCTTTTCCTTGCATTTCTCCTGATCCGGTAGCTAAGAAAGCTTGTCTTAATTGATAGCCTTGCGCATCATATTTGTATGGCGCTAACCAGCCGTAGAAGCGATTTAATTGATATTCTTGTAAAATGTGTGCTTTAAAGAATTTTGTATGAGTGAAAAAAATATACGTTAATGTAAAGCCAGCTACAAAGATACCGGAAACTAACCCGAAAATAAAACGCCAACGTATACCAGAAACTAATATCATTGCTGCGAGCATAGCTGAAATTACCATCGTGTTTCCTAAATCAGGTTCCTTTGCAATCAGTAGTAGTGGCGGCAAACTTGTTGCGCATATTTTTCCGAGTAATAGAAAATCGTCGTGTATTGTTCGGTAAAAATATTTCTCATTATGATTAGCTATAATTCGTCCGATGACAATAATTAAAAACAATTTCATAATTTCGGAAGGCTGGAAATTTCCGATGCCTGGGAGCCTGTACCAAGCAGTCGCACCTTTAATTGTAACGGCACCTGGTACTTGAAATTCTAGTCCAATAAGTAGTACCAATGCAAAGCTATATAAATACCAAGCAATTTTTTGATAACGATCGAAATCGATAATCATAATCATACCAATGGCTATGAATCCAATGAAGTACCACTGGATTTGCTTTAATACAAAATTTACATGTTGTAAAAATGGTGGTAAAGAGGCTTGTGCACTTGCAATTGCAAAACAACTAACAATCCCAATGGCAAATAAAATGAATAGCAATACGTAGTCTATTTGATATTGAGAATTTGAATCTTTCAATGTGTGTATTCCTTTCTATCGCCTAGTAAGTATATGGATCATGTCATGATAAAAATAATATACAAGCAGACTATGCATACATTTATTCCACTATTTGTGGGAAGTCATACATCACACGGAAGGAGTAGTGCCTACCGTGTGATGGACTATATGGCACGGAGTTCTTTTGTAATGATATTTAAACAATGGGAGAGACGGGCATGTGTATCGGAAGTTGGAATGAGATCTGGGAATAATCGGTAAAAATTCGTGGCATCATCGTGCCATTCGCAAGCTTTTAACAGACTCGATTTATAATGGGTGCTATCTTGTAAGAAACCATATTTTTTGGAGGTTAAAACGAGATGTGAAAAATCTTCACAGCCTTCAAGGAATTTGTGATGTACTTGCTGTCCCGTATGAAGGCGGAATGAACTTAAGGGCTCCGTTATATACATCGCATCACCTCTTGACAGTAAACTGATCCAAGAGGCCATATCAACACTACAACCATATTTTCTACCATTTAAAGTGCCGAAAGGTTCTGCTAATAGATGTTTTCGAAAGAGTACAGTCGTAGGTTCACCAATAATGTTTTGTCCCAATATAAGCATATGGTTTCCAAAATCTTTCCCGTTTAGTAGAGTATCTTCATCATATAACCTTTTCATGGAGGGATGTTGTTCAATTATTTCTCCATCATCATTAATCCAAGTACGATAAGATGTAATAAGTGCGAGATTTTGATCTAAGTCTTTTTGGAAATAAAACATCATTTTTTCAATTTTACCACTATAAAATATATCATCATCCATTAAGAAATTTATGTACTCTCCATTTGACTGTTTTAAGAGCATAAGTGCGTTATGAAATTGCCCTAGAGTAGTGGTATTTCGAATGTATGTTATATTTTTATGCTTATGTAAATAATGTCGGTATATTAATTTTTCTGTTTCATTATTTGTACTATCGTCTCCTACAATGATTTCAATATTGGAATACGTTTGTGCTAATGCACTTTCTAGAGCAATTTTAAAATAATGTGGTCGATTATAGGTGGGAATAAGGATGGAAACGAGCGGCAGATTTTTTATATTATTCATATACAACTACCTTTCAGAATTTTTTTGTGTAAGAATAATATCTTGATAACTTGTATGCTCAGTTCTGCCACACCATGAGCCATAATGGGGAGGAGTCTGCATTTCTAGTCCATACTTATTTAATAGGGTAAGAATATCTTTCTCAAGATAGGCAACTGCGAAATTCGGAATTTCTTTATTTAGAACATAACAATTGTCAATTTGATGATAAAAACCTAACGTACTTAGACCTGCATTTAAATAATAGGAAGATTCAGGGTTAATTAAAAAGAAAGTGATGAAACATCTCCCATCCTTTTTCAAAACTCGAGAAATTTCACTTAAGTAATGTTCCAATTCTTTCGGAAGGAGGTGGGTAAATATAGACGTTAAAAAAATAAAATCAAATGATTCATCTTCATATGGAAACTTGTATTGGGAAGCATCTTCTTTTCCATCAGGATTATAGAATTGATTATATATATCGACATGTTCAAAATGGAAATTGTTACGGCGTGTTGAAATGTTATTTTTGCACCATGTAATTCCCTTAGTGAATAAGTCAAATCCATAATAAGTACCATCATCGTTTAAATAATCCATTAATGGAACCGCCATCCGGCCGATACCGCAACCTATATCTAACACTGTTTCATTTGGTTTTACATTGCCAATTTCAATAAAATACTGCATAAACTCTTTTCCAACTTCTTCAAAGTCACCACCTACATATTGAACGAGTTCTGGAGGTGGAATTAATGTGGATTTTTTCTCGTTTTCGTTCATACATTCACTCCGTCCTTATAGTAAAGTAGGGGATTTCTATTGTGTATAAGTTCATCAGTTATAGTGAGGGGAACTTTACACGAGTGGTTCTTATGAATAAGTAGTATAAAGTTCCTCTCAAAAAAATAAACTTGTATTCTATTCTTTCCGCCAATAAATACCGAAATCATCAATTTTAGTAATAGGAGCTTGTAAGTTTCTTTCATTTCTGAAATCTGTTACAGCTTCTGCGCATGTTACTAATCCGTAGTCATCAATAATAATAAAGCCACCTGTTGACACTTTATCGTATAAGTTTACAAGACTATCCATCGTTGATTCATACATATCACCATCAAGACGAGCAATTGCAATTTTTTCTACCGGTGCTGAAGGCAATGTATCTTTAAACCAACCCTTTAAAAATTTTACCTGATCATTTAATAAATCATATTTTCTAAAGTTCTCTTGCACTGTTTCTAAAGAAACCCGTAAGTAATCGAATGTGTGCAAGTAATCACCGTAATCTTTTGGGTATTGTTCTAAGTTAGGTGCTGGTAGACCTTCAAACGAATCGGCAACCCACACAGTACGATCCGTAATGTTGTTTGCTTGTAAAAAACCATTCATAAAAATGCATGATCCTCCGCGCCATACACCAGTTTCAATAAAATCACCTTCTATATTTTCACGGACAACAGTTTCCATAGCTTCGTGTAATTGATTCATACGTTTTCGGCCAATCATACTATGTGCTGCTCTTGGCCAATCTTTGCCGCCTTGCCGCTCACTTTTTGAAACGTTAGGGTCAACGATTTTTAAATTGTGATTTTCTACGTACTGCTTAAGAAATAAAGGAAGCGGAACAGTAACTGGTTCATATGATAGCTCTTTAGATATATGTAACGAAGCAGGTAAGTATGGTTCGTATTCTAACCATATTTCAAATAAAATTGTTTTCTTTAATAATTCAAGATAAAGCTGAACAGCTGATTTATTTTCCATATAAGTGCCTCCTGCGGAATGTCATACAACATTATGACTATGTAGAAAAGAAAGATTTAATGATTGAATTTACAAATGAAAAAGCAGTAAGACTAATACCAGTCTTACTGCTAAGTACAAAATTAAGCAATTTTCTCAATAATAATTGATGCACTTGTACCAAGAGCTAGTGATAATCCAATTCCTGTAACAACTGCTTCAACGAGTGATGGTGTTGTCGTAATTTGTGTAATGGCTTGGATAACGATAGGAGCTCCAAGTGAAATTAAACTTGTGCCCGCTCCCGGCACAGTAACCCCATTAACTTGAATTGCAAGACTTCCTAATACACTTACTGCCGCTGTATAAGCAATAACCGTAATTTTATAAAAACCAGTTTCACTAATTACGAAAGTATCGGCATCCATTTGAGAAATTGCCGTACCAAATTGAGATCCAACGGTATTAAATGGTACTGGATCATTAATTCCAAGAGCTACAGAAATTGCAGCTGAGTTAAAGGCATACAATCCTGCTGGCAGTCCTAACCCAGAAGGTCCAGTTGGCCCAGTTGGCCCAGTAGCACCAGTAGCACCAGTTGGTCCAGTCGCGCCAGTAGCACCAGTTGGCCCAGTCGGTCCAGTAGCACCAGTAGCACCAGTAGCACCAGTTGGCCCAGTAGCGCCGGTAGCACCAGTAGCACCAGTCGGCCCAGTCGGCCCAGTCGGTCCAGTTGGTCCAGTTGGTCCAGTTGGTCCAGTCGGCCCAGTCGGTCCAGTTGGTCCAGTCGGTCCAGTTGGTGCAGTCGGCCCAGTCGGCCCAGTCGGTCCAGTCGGTCCAGTCGGTCCAGTCGGCCCAGTCGGAAGGGTAAACGGCGGTATCGGTGGTAATGTTGGTCCTACAAGATTAGGGTCAAATGCACTAGCTGATAAAGATTCATCGGGATTTAATCCATCTGAATAATTATTATTTGACATAAATTCACCTCCATAAAGCGTTCATTATATAGTAGATGCAAAACCGGAAGAAAATGACACGGACATTTGAATTATTGAAAAGAAATCTTAAACTGCTTGTGCAAGTTAAAAAAGTGGAAAGTTTATTGTATGTATAACATATGAATGATTTGGAAGAGGGTGATTATGTTGACCAAGCAAGGAATTACAATTAGTTTATGTATGATTGTTCGAGATGAGGAAGATACAATCGGTCGATGTTTAGACGCAGTAGAAAAAATTGTTGATGAAATTATTATAGTGGATACAGGTTCCATTGATCGGACGAAAGAAATTGTAGCTCAATATACTTCTAACATATATGACTTTCCATGGATTAATGATTTTGCGGCAGCTAGAAATTTTTCTTTTTCGAAAGCAACGCAAGAATATATATTCTGGTTAGATGCTGATGATGTGTTATTAGAAGATGCGCAAGAGGCATTGAACTTATTAAAAAGAGAATTAGATCCTAATGTGGATGCCGTTTCGATGCCATATCATCTTGTAATGGATTCTAACGGGAAACCTTTATATTGTACAAGAAGATATCGACTTGTAAAGCGTGAAAAACAATTTCAATGGTTTGGAAAGGTGCATGAGTATTTAGCTATTTTTGGTGAGATTTTTAATAGTAATGTTGCGATTACGCATAAAAAAGAAAAGAAAGTAACGAATCGTAATTTGAAAATTTTTCAAGATGCTGTAGTAGCTGGGGAAGAATTGAGTCCGAGAGATTTGTTTTATTATGCGAATGAATCTATGGATAATCAAAAATATGATGATGCAGTTTTACTATATGAAACATTTCTTAATCAAGAAGAGGGTTGGTATGAAGAGAAAATTTATGCATGTGGTAAATTAGGAGATTGCTATGCAAAGCTTGGATCATGGGAAAAGGCAATTGAATCTTGCGTGAAGTCGTTTCGATATGATGTTCCAAGAGGAGAGAATTGTACAAGAATAGGATATATATATATGGAACAACAAAAGTATAACGAAGCGATATTTTGGTTTAAACTTGCAACGGAAGTACCAATGGCGACGGAGAGTCCGTTTCATAGTCCGGCGAGCTACACATGGCTTCCTTATTTACAAATGTGTATTTGTTATAGCAAGTTAGGTGAGCAAGATAAAGCTTATTATTACAATGAATTAGCAGCTTCTTATGTTCCGAATAATGCTGCAATTGAATATAACCGCAAATATTTTCGGAGTGTTTTTGATAAACAATATAAATCGTTATAGGTTGCTTTTTTTAGAAATGGCTTATTGGTATTCTAACTCTAATAGATTGGCTATATAGTAAAGTATTGGTTACATCTATAGACGTTAGACGAGATTTATATTTCAAATTCAATTTGCATAAGGAGTGTGTAAAATGAATTCTCCAAAAAATTCTTTATATGAAGAAAAGTCTGGGCATTATTATAATGCAGTGAATCCGAATGTATTAAAACATATAAAAAAGGAATGGAAAGAAGTTCTTGATATCGGTTGTTCGAGTGGTGCACTTGGAGCTGCCATAAAAGAAAATGGCACACGTGTATCTGGAATTGAGGCATTCCCAGAGGCGGCAGAACAAGCAAAAGAAAAACTAGATCATGTTGTTTTAGGCGATATAGAAACAATGGATATGCCGTATGAGGAGGAGCAATTTGATTGCGTTATATTTGGTGACGTATTAGAGCATTTATTTGATCCGTGGGCGGTAATAGAAAAAGTAAAACCGTATATAAAGCAAAATGGTGTGATTTTGGCTAGTATACCGAATGTTTCACACATTTCAGTATTAGCTCCCTTACTTGCTGGAAATTGGACGTATACAGAATATGGTTTATTAGATAAAACACATATTCGTTTCTTTACATTTAATGAAATGCTACGAATGTTTTTAAAAGCAGGCTATTCAATTAGTAAAGTAGATCGTGTATATGTTGATCATAAAATGTATGAACCGCTTATTGAGGAATTATATGGTATTTGTAAAAAATATCGTCTTGGAAGTGGCTTCATGGCTGAGACGGTTGTATTTCAATACATTATTGAAGCAGAAAAATCACAATTATGAGTGCAGCAGATAAAACAATATTATTTGTTACGTGTATAAATGATCGGAAAATGTATGCACAATGTGCACGACATATATTACAATTGCCAGTTCCTCCAGGATACACGATACAGTTTATGCCGATTCGGAATGCGAAAAGTATGACGAGCGGATATAATCAAGCAATTTCGCATCCGGCAAAATATAAAGTGTATATACATCAAGATGTTTTCATTGTAAATGTAGGGTTTTTATACGGATTACTTCAATTGTTTCAAGAACATGAACATCTTGGAATGATTGGTATGGTTGGAGCCCAATATGTTCCTCCAAATGGAATATGGAATGTAGGCAGAGGAGTTGTTGGAAAAGTCATTGGTTATATGAATGATTTATTTTATATGGCAAGTCAAGAAAAGCCGTATCATGACTCAAAAACATTTATGCCTGTAGAATGTATTGACGGTTTATTAATGGCAACACAATACGATATTCCATGGCGGGAAGACTTGTTTGATGGGTTTGACTATTATGATGTGTCTCAATCGTTTGAATTTAGAAAAGCGGGCTATACAGTTGGGGTTCCTGTACAGCGTGATGCGTGGTGCATTCACTATCATATCGATGTGGATATGACCAACTATGAAAAGTATAGAAAGATATTTGTAGAGCACTATATGTCAGATGTAAATCAAGACGAATAGAGGGGCTACAAAATGAAAGATCATACAATATTAGTCGTTGTTTGTATAAATAATGAAGAGCTATTTGAACAATGCGAAAGACAAATAAGAAACCTTTTTGTTCCCCCGGGTTATGTCGTACAAATTTTTCCGATACGAGATGCGAAAAGTATGGCGAGTGCATATAACCGAGCACTTTCATATCCCGCGAAGTATAAGGTTTATATACATCAAGATACTTATCTTATTAATCGAGAGATGCTTTATACACTCATTTCTCTTTTTAAAGATAACGAAAAACTAGGTTTAATTGGAGTAGCTGGTGCTCAGTTTTTACCGAGCAACGGGATATGGTGGGAAGGAAAAAGTTTAGTAGGGAAAGTGATTGAGTACAGGAGACAGAATTATCAATTATTAAATTTAGATCAAGTTTTTTATGGGAATCAACCATTTTTGTCAGTTCAGGCAATCGATGGTTTATTGATGGCCACGCAATATGATATTCCGTGGCGTGAAGACTTATTTCAAGGATTCCACTTTTATGATGTGTCGCAGTCTTTAGAGTTTCAAAAGGCAGGTTATTTAATTGGTATCCCTAATCAAGCAAATGTATGGTGTATTCACTACAACGGGGATGAGTTTGATGCGGATACATATGAGAAGGAGCGGAAAGTGTTTGTAGAACATTACAAAGATATATTATCTCCATTATAAGGGAGAGATGCAGGGTGAAAGGAATTATTTTAGCAGGTGGAACTGGGTCGAGATTATATCCAATAACGAAAGTAACGAATAAACATTTGCTTCCTGTTGGACGTTATCCAATGATTTATCATGCGGTATATAAGCTAAAACAGTGCGAGATTACAGATATTATGATTATTACAGGTAAAGAGCATATGGGAGATGTTGTTAGTTTTTTAGGAAGTGGTCAAGAGTTTGGCGTGTCTTTTACGTATCGTGTACAAGATAAGGCTGGCGGAATTGCGCAAGCATTAGGGCTTTGTGAAGATTTCGTCGGGAAAGATCGTATGGTAGTTATATTAGGAGATAATATCTTTTCTGATGATATTCGTCCGTATGTTGAAGAGTTTGCAAATCAAAAAGAGGGTGCGAAAGTACTGCTGCAATCTGTAGATGATCCGGAGAGATTTGGCGTAGCACATATTCAAAACGACAAAATAATTGAAATTGAAGAAAAGCCGAAAGAGCCGAAAAGTTCCTATGCAGTCACAGGAATTTATTTGTATGATTCGAAAGTCTTTTCTTATATAAAAGAATTAAAACCTTCCGCAAGGGGAGAACTTGAAATTACAGATATTAATAATTGGTATTTAAAACGAGGGGTACTTACTTATAATGAAATGAGCGGTTGGTGGACTGATGCAGGAACTCACATTTCTCTTCAAAGGGCGAATACGTTAGCGCGGGATATAAACTTTGGTAAACAGTTTAACGGAGAATAGGTGAGAATATGAAAGTTATAGAAACAAACTTTACTGACGCAAAATTGTTAGAACCGAGGTTATTTGGAGATGGGCGTGGCTTTTTTACTGAAAGTTATAATAAGAAGGTGCTAGAAACATTAGGGATTACGTATTCATTTGTACAGGATAATGTTTCATATTCAGCGGAAGCGGGAACGATTCGGGGATTACACTTTCAAAAAAATCCGAAAGCACAAACGAAACTTATTCAAGTTATGCAAGGAGCAATCTATGACGTTATCGTCGATTTGCGAAAAGATTCCCCAACATTTAGGCAGTGGAGAGGATATATTTTAAGTGCAGATAATCATCGGCAATTATTAGTACCAAAAGGATTTGCGCACGGTTTTTGTACACTTGTTCCGCATACGATTGTTATGTATAAAGTAGATGAGTATTATAGTGCTGATCATGATTCAGGGGTACTTTGGAGTGATAAAGAATTAGCAATTCCGTGGCCGGTAACAAGTCCTATTTTGTCTGACAAAGATCGAATATTACCATCACTTCAGGAATGTGAAGATAGTTTTTGAGTAGGAGAGTTGTTTATGAATATATTAGTAACAGGTGGAGCAGGATTTATTGGAAGTAATTTTGTGCATTATATGTTACAAAGCTATGAAACATATAAAATTATTAATTTCGATGCATTAACATATAGTGGAAACCTAAATAATGTAAAGTCTATTCAAGATCACCCGAATTACTATTTTGTAAAAGGGGAAATTCAAAATGGAGAGCTACTGGAGCATGTTATTCAGGAACGTGATGTGCAAGTCATTGTCAATTTCGCAGCTGAATCACATGTGGACCGTAGTATTGAAAATCCGATCCCTTTTTATGATACAAATGTAATTGGGACAGTCACTTTATTAGAATTAGTAAAAAAATATCCGCATATTAAACTCGTGCAAGTATCAACGGATGAGGTGTATGGCTCTTTAGGAAAAACAGGGCGATTTGCCGAGGAAACCCCGTTAGCTCCAAATAGTCCATATTCTTCAAGCAAAGCGAGCGCCGATATGATAGCTTTATCTTATTATAAAACATATCAATTACCAGTTATCGTAACACGTTGTTCCAATAACTATGGGCCGTATCAATATCCTGAAAAATTAATTCCGTTAATGGTTACGAATGCGCTCGAAGGAAAAAAATTACCGTTATATGGCGATGGATTAAATGTAAGAGATTGGCTACATGTAACGGATCATTGTCGTGCGATTGACGTTGTTTTGCATAAGGGATGTATAGGAGAAGTATATAATATAGGTGGAAATAATGAAAAAACAAATATAGATGTTGTGGAACAAATTATTACTCTCTTAGGAAAAACGGAAAAGGATATTGAATATGTGACAGATCGTTTAGGACACGACCGCCGTTATGCGATTGATGCAGAGAAAATGAAGAATGAATTTGATTGGGAACCGAAGTATACGTTTGAGCAAGGGTTACAAGAAACGGTGCAATGGTATGAGAAGAATGAGGAATGGTGGAAACCATTAAAAAAGTAAGGGGCATATAAATGAGAGAACGGATTATCATAACAGGAGCAAATGGTCAATTGGGAAAGCAACTACAAGAAGAGTTAAATCCTGAAGAATATGACATATATCCATTTGATAAAAAGTTACTAGATATCACAAATATATCCAAAGTGCAGCAAGTAGTACAAGAAATAAGGCCACATATCATTATTCATTGTGCAGCGTATACGAAGGTTGATCAAGCTGAGAAAGAACGAGATCTTGCTTATAGAATAAATGCAATAGGGGCTCGAAATGTAGCAGTTGCCTCACAATTAGTGGGGGCGAAGTTAGTTTATATTAGTACGGATTATGTATTTCAAGGTGATAGACCGGAAGGGTACGATGAATTTCATAATCCGGCGCCGATAAATATATACGGGGCTTCTAAATATGCGGGAGAGCAGTTCGTCAAAGAGTTACATAATAAATACTTTATCGTTCGTACATCGTGGTTATATGGTAAGTATGGAAATAACTTTGTGAAAACGATGATGCGATTAGGGAAAGAAAGGGAAGAAGTATCTGTTGTAGCGGATCAAATCGGTTCTCCTACGTATGTGGCGGATTTAAATGTAATGATTAATAAGCTCATTCATACTTCTTTATACGGTACGTATCACGTATCCAATAGAGGATCATGTTCTTGGTTTGAATTTGCAAAGAAAATATTTTCGTATGCAAATATGAAAGTGGATGTATTACCGGTTTCAACTGAAGAATTTGGAGCGGCGGCAGCGAGACCAAAATATTCTATTTTCCAACATAACATGCTACGATTAAATGGTTTTTTACAAATGCCTTCTTGGGAAGAAGGATTAGAGCGTTTTTTTATAGAAACAAAAAGTCATTAACAATTTTAAGTTAATGACTTTTTTGTTTGCCTTTAAGAGGTTTTATGTTACTATAATTATAGTATCAGGTACTAATAACAAGTATAAGTATTTCTGGGAGGATATATCATGGAACTATTACAAGGGAAAACATTTGTTGTTATGGGCGTTGCGAACCAAAGAAGTATTGCATGGGGAATTGCTCGCTCTTTGCATAATGCAGGTGCAAAATTAATCTTCACATATGCAGGAGAACGTTTAGAGAGAAACGTTCGTGAATTAGCGGATACATTAGAAGGACAAGAATCACTTGTATTACCTTGTGATGTAACAAATGATGAAGAGCTTACCGCTTGTTTTGAAACAATCAAGCAAGAAGTTGGTATAATTCACGGTGTTGCCCACTGTATTGCTTTTGCAAATCGTGACGACTTAAAAGGTGAATTTGTAGATACTTCTCGCGACGGATTTTTACTTGCACAAAATATTAGTGCATTCTCCTTAACAGCTGTAGCAAGAGAAGCGAAGAAAGTAATGACAGAAGGCGGAAATATTTTAACGTTAACATATCTTGGCGGCGAGCGCGTTGTGAAAAACTATAACGTTATGGGCGTTGCAAAAGCTTCATTAGAAGCGAGCGTGAAATATTTAGCGAACGATTTAGGTCAACATGGCATTCGCGTTAACGCTATTTCTGCAGGTCCAATTCGTACGTTATCTGCAAAAGGTGTAGGCGACTTTAACTCAATCTTAAGAGAAATTGAGGAGCGCGCACCACTTCGTCGTACAACAACTCCAGAAGAAGTTGGGGATACAGCAGTATTCTTATTCAGTGATTTAGCACGCGGCGTAACAGGAGAAAACATTCACGTTGATTCAGGGTATCATATCTTAGGATAATTATAATATGAACTGTTAAAGGACAATCTCTACATGTTGAGATTGTCCTTTTTATTTGTTCTTGGAAAGAACGATTTTTAACGAAAGTTCTTACCATGTGATGAATATAACTATAATAGTACACAATTTATTCAGCTACGTATGGAAGTGGGAGGGACGAGTGTGAAGAATAAAAATAAAAGTTCAACAGTTGGAAAACCGTTGTTATATATTGCGCAAGTAAGTTTGGAACTTGCTGCACCGAAAATAAAAAGAATTATTTTAACAAACTTTGAAAATGAGGATCAAAAAGAGGAAAGTAATAGAAACGAAAATGTTGTAAGTAGTGCGGTGGAAGAGGTAATAGAAGAACAAGAAGAGCAACAAGTAGAAGAGAAAATAGAAGAAGAGGAACAAGAACAGAAAGAACCAGTGAGAACTGTCCCGTATAATAAATCATTTAAGGATATGAATAATGAAGAGAAAATTCATTTTTTATTAAATCGCCCTCATTACATTCCGAAAGTAAGGTGCAGAATAAAAACAGCTACAGTCTCATATGTTGGATCAATCATATCGTATCGTAATGGAATTGTAGCGATTATGCCGCCAAATAGTATGCGAGATATTAAGTTGTCTATAGATGATATCCAGTCGATTAGTATGGCCGGCTTTTAAATATGTAAAGGTGGTAGAAATCTTCTACCACCCCAATAGTTTTTTAGTTTACTTCACTTATTAGATAGAAACGTCGCGTAAGCATTGGATAGCACAGAAACAGCTTAAATCAACAGTAATGCAAGTAGATGTCGATACTAATCTTGCATTTGGTACAGCTAAAAACGTACAAATCGGATCATCACCAGGTGGTACAGGAGAACCGTCACCTAATACAACAGTTAATACACGTAGTACAGCACAGCTATCATCATCTACACTTTCCACACGGAAAATTGGAGATTGGCAGCTAGAAAGGCTTGCAGATGGTGCAAATGCTTCAAATGGTGTTCCAGCTTTTGTGTATAAAATAAAAGGGCGTGTATTTGCTACTGATGCAGTGTTGTGAGCACCTAAAAATGGGATTTCACAACCAGACCCACACGTTGTAGTAGAACAATCTTGTAGTTCATTGATGAATTTTACAACGTCAACTACACAATGAGAAGAGCTATGGTGTTTATTTTCGTTACAACTCATTAATGTCACTCCTTATCTTCTTGTTTGTATTTACATTAATAAGATATTGGAGTCGAGGAGATTTGGTCACAATCTCAAGACCTTTTTTTTAAATAGGCGAAAGAAGATAAGGGAAGGTGGAATCATGCTGTTTACAAGTTGGCTTTTATTTTTTATTTTCGCGTTAGCGGCATTTAGGCTCACCCGTTTAATTGTTTATGATAAAATTACAGCTTTTTTGCGAAGACCGTTTATTGACGAATTAGAGATTACGGAGCCGGATGGAAGTGTATCAACTTTTACAAAAGTAAAAGGTAAAGGATTAAGAAAGTGGATTGGCGAATTATTAAGCTGTTATTGGTGTACAGGGGTATGGGTTAGTGCTTTTTTATTAGTGTTATATAATTGGATCCCTATCGTTGCAGAACCGTTACTTGCGTTATTAGCTATTGCAGGAGCAGCAGCAATCATTGAAACGATTACAGGATACTTTATGGGAGAATAATATATTTTCATAATACGAGAAAAAGCGGAGTTTAAAAGAATGAGGGAACGGAAATAAAGAGTTGTTCATATAGTAAATAGACAGAATTGACAGTAGAGGAGATGTTTGCTGTGAGCAATAATCCAAGGCAAAATTCATATGACCTGCAGCAATGGTATAACATACAGCAACAGCACCATGCACAACAACAGGCATATCAAGAACAATTGCAACAACAAGGATTTGTGAAGAAAAAAGGATGCAATTGTGGGAAAAAGAAGAATACAATAAAACACTATGAAGAATGAAACACTCATGCTACTGTGAGTGTTTTTTATTAGACATAAAAAGCGGTATTTCAAAGGTGAAATACCGCTTTTTACTAGCTAATTTGTGCAACTGTTAATGCTGCAGCACGGATGTCTACCGTTCCAATTAACTGGACTGGTACAATTTGAATTAAGTCACCAGGGTTTAAGTTAATAAGAATAACACCACTGGATACGTCTACTTCACCAGTACCAATAACGTTAGAACGAACCGCTGTACCTGATCCAGGAATAATGTTAGCCGGTGTACCTAATGATAAGAAGAAACGACCAGCTTCTGGTGCAGTAGGTACATTATCAAGACTAATTGTTAATGTATAACTGATTTGATAAATACCAGCTCGTAGAATTCGAATGCCATCTCCGACACTTACTGTATCATTTATTACAGGAACAGGAATATTTGGGTTTGGACTTACGCTAGGTAATAGTAGTGGTGTAAATAATGAAGCGAACTGAGGTGCAGACGCGTTGAAAGCAAAACCGAAGGCAGGTAGTGTACTAGCTGGTTTCGCCTCACAATCGATTTTTGTAAATTCGCAATCAGAAGAGAACATGTTTTTCACTCCTTTATCTGTTTCTACTTTCAGTTAATGAAAAGGACAGGTTCTATGTTCTAGACAAGTTCCCAATTTTAAGAAATTTACATAATAATACTCGTTAAGCATGGATTGGGTGGCAGATAATTCTGCCACCCAATCCATGCTTAACTCATTATTTAGTTTTAAATCGTAACATCACGTAAGCATTGAATAGCGCAGAAGCAACTTAAATCAACAGTAAGACAAGTGTTGGTCGATATTAATCTTGCATTTGGTACAGCCAAAAACGTACAGATTGGATCGTCACCAGGTGGCACAGGAGAAGTATCACCTAATACTACAGTTAATACACGCAATACAGCGCAATCATCATCATCTATACTCTCGACACGGAAAATTGGAGATTGGCAGCTAGAAAGGCTTGCAGATGGCGCGAATGCTTCAAATGGTGTTCCGGCTTTTGTGTATAAAATAAAAGGACGTGTATTTGCTACTGATGCGCTATTATGTGCTCCTAAAAAGGGTACTTCACAACCAGATCCGCATGTTGTCGTTGCACATTCTTGTAGTTCATGTATAAAACGAACGACATTAGATACACAGTTGAAATCAAAATCATGTTGATGATCTTCGTTACAATTGCAGCTCATTATGTTCACTCCTTCTCGTGAGTTCTGACATACACTATTACAATATGAGTGGGATATGGTTGATATTACGTTAATTCTTATGATAAAAAGAGGGAATTTATATAGGAGGGATGTACATATTGCAATATAAAAAAAGACATCCTTATTTCGTGGATGTCTTTTCAGGTAAATCTTTTCGCACAGTATACAAAAAGCGAGATATATCTAATTTTTTTCCTCTAAAAAATTGCGGAGAGGAAATGTACAATTCTTCTTTCGCACGTGTAATTGCGACATAAAGTAGTCGGCGTTCTTCTTCTAAAGCTTCAGAAGTCTCTGTAACACGATCATTTGCATCTTTTAAAGAAGAAGTATGGGGCAGAATACCATCGCTCGCTCCGAGTAAAAAGACACATGGAAATTCAAGGCCTTTTGCGTTATGAATAGACATAAGTGAAACAGCATCTTTTTGTGGCATTGTTTTTAATGCTTCCATTTCTTTTTGACCTTGAATGGCTTCATCAATAAATTGTAAATAAGCTGGAATATCAGTGAAGCGATTTGCCGACTCCATTAATTCTTCTAACATTTCTTCTTGTATATCTTTATGCATCGTAAAGGAAGAACGATCGTTACTTTGTAAGTACTCTAAATACTTTCCTTTACCATGAATAATTTCTTTTAATGCTTTTTTCGGTTCTAATTCTTTTATAAATTTAATAAAATCGATACGCTCATTTACCTTTTTCACTTGAAAAGGTTTTAAGCTCGGATTTAATAATAAGAAATGAAGAAGAGAAGGGAAACGACCTTCGCCATATTTCCATTGTTCACGTTCAATAAATGAAATACAATCATCACGCCCGATATACATCGTTGGCAATATGTTTGAAAGTGATTCTAATCGAAACGGTTCAATTACGAGTCGTAAATGATCCAATACAGGCTTAATTAACGAATGTTCATAAAATGACTGACTCGCACCGTGCTTAATAAACGGGATTTTATGAATGGTAAGCTGATCCAGTAACGAACGGCTTACAGAATGTGTGCGATACAGCAAACAAAAATCTTTATAATTTCGTTCACCACTATCTACTTTTTCTTGAATGAGCTGCAAAATTTGATTTGCTTCATCAAGAGTTGTAGCCGGTCTTGCATAAAAAGGTTGTACACCTTCTTCACGAACAGAATATAGCTCTTTATCAAACCGTTCTTGATTTAGTTTGATAACTTCATTTCCAAGTCCGACAATAAAAGGATTGGATCGATAATTCGTATTAAGGGCGATAATCGTAGTGTTATCAAATTCTTTTGGAAAAGATAAAATAATTTGGTGACTTGCCCCTCGCCAACCGTATATAGCTTGATCGTCATCACCTGCGATAAATAAATTATTTCTTGGCGAAGCTAACAATTTTACAATTTCATATTGAGCATACGATGTATCTTGGAACTCATCTACTTCAATATAGTGGAAACGTTGTTGTAATTGGGTAAGCAAAGGAGCGTTATTTTCTAACATATAATATGTTTCTAATAAGATGTCATCGAAATCGATATAATTATATCGTTGTTTCACTTCTTCAAAACGCTCGTATACTTCTTTAAATTCTTGTTCAACGGGTGTTTTTGCTTTTACATCTTTCGGACGATTTAATTTGTTTTTCTCAAGTGAAATCATCGCGAGCATCGTTTCAGCATCATAATCGTCTTTTAAACGCAATTCTTTTAAAATTTTCTTTATCATAATTTGTTTATGTTTTTCGTTTGCTAAAATTTGCTGATTATATCCTTGACTACGAAGTAATTTTAAAAAGACAGAGTGGAACGTACCAGCAACAACATAGCTACTTGCGGCATGATTCATGCCTGGTAAATTCGCTACACGATTTCGAATTTCTTCAGCCGCTTTTTGTGTAAATGTAAGCAATAAAATATTTCGCGGATGAACTTGTTTTACATTTACTAAATAGCCGACGCGAGTCGTTAAAACAGATGTTTTCCCGCTTCCGGCACCAGCCAGTGTAAGAACAGGGCCTTCTGTCGTTCGTACGGCTTCTAATTGTTTTTCGTTTAAAAATACATTTTGCTGTTCGAGAGCGCGAAAATACGCTGCATCTGCATCTTCTTCCATAATTAAATGGGTAGATGTTTTTGGAATATGATATGTTGCACGTGGAATATCAGCGTGCGTTAATGATTTTTGTGAAAATTTTTCTTGTGTCATATATTCACCTTCAAAACTATAGCATCAACATTTAACTTTAGCGGAAGAAAAAGAAAATAGCAATGTAAAAAACAGGAGGGGATACCTCCTGTTTTCAAATTACAATTCTTTTATCATAACGATGTGAGGAATATTTGCTTCCATAAATACATCAGAATTCGTTACATATCCAAGTTTCTTATAGAAATCTTCGGCATGTGTTTGAGCATGCAGCTTCAATTTTGGTAGCGAGTTTTCCTTCGCATATGCTTCAAGTGCATCCATAACAATTTTTCCAATGCCTTTTTTACGATGGGAAGCTAGTACGCAAATGCGTTCCATTTTTCCTATTCCATCAATGGTGCGAAAACGTCCAGCACCAACGGGAACATCATTATCATATATAACAACGTGTATGGAAGTTTCTTCAAACTCATCATACTCTTCTTCGGCAGAAACTTGCTGTTCCTTCACAAATACTTGCTTACGTACAGAGAATGCATCTCTTAGTTGTTCGTCCGTTTGTACGATCTGTGCATGCAAATTAGTTGTTCCCCTTTCCTAGGCGGAATGTTTCGTGTACAGTCCATGTTCCGTTTTCTAATTGATATAGAAGGTGGAAGCGGTCAATTGGTTGTTCGTAATAGAAATCTTTCATACGTAATCGACCTAGTACATCAGCATGCTCTGCATCTGATAAGCCTTGTCCAATTGTTAAATGAGGTACAAAAGCGTATTCGCGTTCTTGTGTAAAGAATCCGCTATGCATTTCCTCATTTAAGAAAGTAAGTTCAGGTGTTTTTTCTACTTTAAAATAAATAACATTATTAACAGGTGCGAATGAACCAACTTTTCCAACATGAAGGGTGAAAGGGTTCGTTTTACTTGCGATTGTATGTAACTCGTTTACAATCGATTCTAATTGTTCATCTTGCGTCTCAAAGGGTGTTTTCAATGTAATATGTGGCGGAACTAATGCGTAGTGCGGATCATAACGTTTACGCAATCCGTTCGCTTTATCTTGAATCATTTTAGATGGAAAAATTACAATGCCTAATTTCATGTTCCAATTCCTCCCTTTGTAAGTCTAGTTAGATTTTGAGAAAATACCTCTCTTACTCTATTATATCAAATTATTCTGAATACTGCTCTCTATTATTTCATTGATAGCATATGAGAGAAAGCTTTCGGTAAATCAGTTTGCCAATATTTCCACGTATGATTACCTTCAAATTCCTCGTAATGTGTAATGAAATTTCTATCTGTCAGAAGCGTATTAAGCTCACGGTTCGGCCCTACGAAATCAGATACTTGTCCATCCGTGCGCTTTACAGCTGTTTCTTCTGTTCCAATGACGTGATAAAGTTCTAGCGCCTCCGGATTTTTGAATTCTTTTGCTAAATTCATCACTGTTTCATCCACAAATGGTGATTGCATAACAACTTTACCGAATGTATGCGGATACATAAGTGCGGTCATAAAGGAAACTGTTCCGCCAAGAGAATCACCAATTAGCACACGACCTTTTCCCATTTGGTACGTTGGATAATTTTCATCGATATATGGTGCAAGTTCATGAGCAAGGAAACGAATATACGCAGCGTTTTTTACTTCGTTTGGGAAATATTTTTCTTTACGATCGTGTACATTTTTATATGGAATACCGACAATAATTGTACGGTCAATTTCTTCAGTTTCACGAAGGCGCTCAATTACACGGTGTGCTTTACCAAGCTGAAAATAATCTCTTCCATCTTGTGCAATGACCACTGTATGTTTGTGCAGCGGTGTGTAATTTACCGGTAAGTAAACGAGAAGTGTAACATCTTCTTGAAGTGATGCACTATAAAATGAAATCTCTTCAATTCTCCCAATTGTTTGATTCATGTAGATCCCCCTAAATAAAAATTTACTGTAATGATTGTAAGAGCGACGCTTGTAGTGAAAAAGAAAGAAATATTCACTAATAGGTGCTTTCGTTTCTATTTTACCATAATGGTACGAAGAATCTAAAAAATTAGTATTTAAGTTAGGGAAGAAAACGGATATAATGAAGTGGGATTTTTGACAGGTGAGAGGGGAGACGGAATTTGAAACAAGAAAGGTCAATCGCACTACCATTAGCTATTTCCATTATAGCCATTTCATTCGCAGCAGTTTTTGTAAAGATGTCCTCGGCACCATCTTCCATATTAAGTATGTATCGATTATGGATTATCGTACTTCTTATGCTGCCTATTGTTTGGAAAAAACGGGAAGAGTTTAGTAAGATTCAAATAAAAGATTGGGGATTTTTAATTGGGTCTGGATTCTTTTTAGCACTTCATTTTCTTTTATGGTTTGAATCTTTAAAGCATACAACAGTTGCGAGTTCGACGATTATATTAGCACTTCAGCCGATCGTATCTTTAGTTGGAGGTTTTTTCTTATTTAAAGAAAGAACAACATACTCAGCCATTGCGACAATGGCAATTGCGATATTAGGTGTAGTGTGTATTGGTTGGGGAGATTTAGGACTAAGTGAACAAGCAATTTATGGCGATATATTATCTTTTTTAAGTGTAATAGCAGTTGTCGGTTATTTATTTATCGGCCAAACGACAGTAAAGAAAGTATCACACTGGATTTACAGCTTTACAGTTTTTGCATTCGCAGGTATTTTTATGGGGATTTATAATATAACATTGCAAGTGCCTTTTACAGGTTATACAAAGTGGGATTGGACCATTTTTCTTTTACTTGCGGTCGTGCCGACAGTGTCGCACGTCATTAATAACTGGCTATTAAACTACGTAAATGCAACAACAATTTCAATGAGTATTTTAGGTGAACCAGTTGGAGCGTCAATACTAGCGTTCTTCTT
Source organism: Bacillus cereus group sp. Bc010 (assembly GCF_027716745.1). Classification (NCBI taxonomy): domain Bacteria; kingdom Bacillati; phylum Bacillota; class Bacilli; order Caryophanales; family Bacillaceae; genus Bacillus; species Bacillus cereus group sp. Bc010. The sequence continues at coordinate 119,057 of NZ_JAQFUY010000012.1, read as the reverse complement.
ACTTGGGGAAAGATTAAATGCTATGCAAATAATCGGTAGCATACTCGTATTGTTTGGTGTATCTGTTTTCTTATTGCAGCAACAAAAACGAACAGCAAAAAATGTCGTAAACGAGCCTGTTTATACACAGGAATTATAATGTTAAGAGAGAAAAGAGAAGTTGTGATACTTCTCTTTTTGTTTTATAGAAATACGGGCGTAGAAGGGGGAGGGAAATGGAGTTTCTATCAAAAAAAGATGCATGGTTATATCCAATTTTTTTCGTTGTCATTGGAGCGTGTTTTGCTCCAATATTTGCAGGAAGAGAATATTTTCTTTTGTTTTTCACAATCCCATTAGCTATCTTATTGATGTGGAGTTGGTTTTCAACAAAATATATTGTTGGAGAAGAAACAATTACTATTAGATCCGGTTTCGTGAAAAAGCGCATATTGATACGAGATATAAAACAAATTTCAAATACGAAAAATCCAGTAGCAGCCTATGCATTGTCACTTGATCGACTTGAAATTGTTTACGATACACATCAAACAGAAATTATTTCTCCTAAAGATAAAGAGCAATTTATCAATCTTGTTACAAGTAAAAATCTACACATTGAAATAAAGTAAAAGAGTGGCTTCATAGCCACTCTTTTACTTTGGGTTTGTCATATAAGGTTGTACATGAATGATACATAGGTCCCTGAATTTTCCTTCAGCAGTTGTAACAATTACGACTGCTCTACCTGCACTTTTTCCAGTAATCGTTACTGTATCACCTTTTGGATACAGTGTGATAACATCAGCATTCATATTTGTCCAAATAAGTTCTTGATTCGTTGCTTGCACTGGCAAAACAGAAGCTGATAACTCAGTGCTTTGTCCCGTTCTTACTTTTAACTTATTTTTTTCCATATGAACACCAATGACTGGAATAACAGAAGGAGCAATTGAAATTTTGGGTGGATTAGGTTGTATGTTCAAACAAGACGCAGAAGTATTTGTGATAGGTGAAAATTTTCGTGTTTGTTGTTGCTGGAAAGCTGCTAACATGTTGGAGTCCCCTTTCTGTATAAGTGCTGATAGTACTACTATAAAGGAGTAGTGTTACGTTTAATTTAATGAAACATAAAGAAATTGTTAAATTCGAGCAGAAGATTGTCGAACTTTGAGAAAAAGAAAACTCTGCTGATACGATAACAGCAGAGCTTTTTCTTTATAGATTATGACTATGTTGCTTTTCAAAAGTCTCAAAGTGCTCTTCAACTTCTTTTGAAGATTGTGTTAGTAAACTAACAATTACGATTACTAGTAAACTAATAGTAAAACCAGGAATCATTTCATATAAGAATTCTTTTAAGAATTTGAATTGCGTCCAAATAATAACAGTAGCGGCACCAGAAATCATACCAGCAAGTGCGCCCCACTTCGTCATACGTTTCCAATATAAGCTTAATAAAATAGCAGGTCCGAATGAAGAGCCAAATCCAGCCCAAGCGTATCCAACAAGAGCTAAAATCGTATCATTTTGTTTAAACGCTAATGCACACCCAACTAGTGCAATAACAAGAACAGCCATACGGCCGACAAATACAAGCTCTTTATCAGAAGCAGAACGTTTAAAGAAAGTACGATATAAGTCTTCCGTTACAGCACTAGAAGTAACGAGTAACTGAGATGAAATTGTACTCATAATCGCTGCTAAAATAGCTGCTAATAAAAATCCAGTAATAAGCGGGTGGAATAAAATTTTCCCCAGTTCAAGGAAAATTGTCTCTGGATTGGATAGCTTTAATCCTTTGTCTGAGTAGTATGCAATACCGATAAGACCAGTAAACATAGCTCCAACAACAGAGAAAATCATCCAGCTCATACCAATTCGTCGCGCACTTTTAATTTCTTTTACAGAAGAAATTGCCATAAAGCGTACGATAATATGAGGTTGTCCAACATAACCAAGGCCCCATGCGAATAATGAAATAATACCTAATACAGAAGTACCTTTAAAAATATCTAATAATGTTGGATCAATTGATTTAATTGTGCTAAATGCTGGACCAAGTCCATTTACATTCATAATTGTAACAGTAGGAACAAGAATAAGAGCAATTACCATAATGATTCCTTGCACGAAGTCTGTCCAACTTACTGCTAAGAAACCACCAAATAATGTGTAAGCAACAACAACGCCAGCTACAATGAATAATCCAACGTGGTAGTTCATACCAAATGAATTTTCAAATAATACAGCACCTGAAACGAGTCCTGAAGCTACATAAAAAGTAAAGAAAATCATAATAACAAGTCCAGATACTAAGCGTAGCATATGGGATTTGTCGTGGAAACGGTGTTCCAAAAATTCTGGGATAGTAATAGAGTTGTTTGCAATTTCAGAGTAGGTACGTAAGCGAGGAGCGACATATAGCCAGTTTGCGTATGCGCCTAATGTCAGGCCGATCGCAATCCAACTACTACTTAATCCAACGCTAAACATTGCACCGGGTAATCCCATTAAAAGCCAACCACTCATATCGGATGCTCCAGCACTTAATGCTGTTACTGCGGGGCCTAGTGTACGCCCGCCAAGCATATAATCTGTTAAGTTGGACGTTCGTTTATAGGCGAAATAGCCAATGACTAACATCCCGAGCATGTAAATAGAGATAGAAGTTAAAGTTAACATCTGCGTACTCATGTAGTTCCCCTTCCTTTTGTCATATCTTTTGATGCGTTATGCATATTTATAATCTATCATGATTATTCTGAAAAATCCATACAGAAATGTAAGCGTTTTTTGACATCATTTTACTTTTTTAATATATAATATTCATACAAAAAACCTTATTTTTAATAGAGTATTTATTATATTTACATAAAAAGAGGTTGTTTTGTCAATATAATATTGAAAGGAGAGAAAAATAAAATTTTTTAAAAAGTATTGACTTATGAAAAAAGTAAGGTCTATAATGAGTGCAACTTAAAAAAATGCAAGCGTTGATGAAGAAGAGTACACATGATGAACATGTCAGAGAGCTGATGGTTGGTGCGAATCAGTATGGAATTGATGTGGAATGGGCTTCGGAGCTTCCAAACCGAAACGAAAGAAGTAGGCTTTGGCGACATGATCTCATCGATACAAGAGACACGTATTGTTTTTGATACGGTAAAGTGCGTTACATTCGTAACGAATTAAGGTGGCACCACGGGAGTACCCGTCCTTTCTATAGGATGAGTACTCCCTTTTTGTGTATAAAAAATTAAATAAATGAAATCGTTTAAGTAAGAAGAGTACGTATATTGGAGACGTTACAGAGAGCCGGGAATAGGTGGGAGCCCGGTGCGGTGCCATATACGGAATGGGCTTACGAGAGGTATGCTGAACAATTATTTTCAGTAGGCAACCCGGGTTCCGCCGTTACAAGGATAAGGTATATATTTTGTACCTGAACAAAGCGGGATGCTTTTGCATCCAATACGAGGTGGTACCGCGGTATATTTATCGTCCTCTACATATTTTCGATATGTAGGGGACTTTTTTATTTTTCAGGACGAGGTGAAGGACATGATGACGAAAGAAGAATTTATAAAACAAAAAAGAGAGGGAAAGATATTTTTAGTAATCACTGAAGAAGAAGGAGATAGCATTACGCCAATTTCTTTATATAGACGTATGAAAGGGAAGAAGAAATTCTTATTAGAAAGTTCACAGCTTCATCAAGATAAAGGACGCTATTCCTACTTAGGGTGTAATCCGTATGGGGAAGTGAAAAGTATCGGTACGGAAGTGGAACGAACGATTTACGGCCGGGCAGAAAAGTTGCAAGGTAAAGTACTACAAGTGTTAGAAGAAGAAATCGCGTCAGCTCAAGTAGACAGTCCATTTCCGTTTTGCGGAGGAGCAGTTGGTTATATTGGCTATGACGTTATTCGGCAATATGAAAACATTGGAGCAAATTTACACGATCCATTGAATATTCCAGAGGTACACCTTTTACTGTACCGTGAGTTTATCGTGTATGACCACTTACGCCAAAAGTTGTCGTTTGTATATGTATGCAGGGAAGATGATGCAGCAGATTATGAAGAAGTATACGAAAGGCTGCGAGTATACAAAGAGGAAGTGCTACAGGGAGAAGAAGCGGAAGTAACTGAAATAAGATCAACATTATCATTCACTTCTTCTATAACGGAAAAAGAATTTTGCGTAATGGTAGAAACGGCGAAAGAACACATTCGAGCCGGGGACATATTCCAAGTCGTATTATCACAGCGTTTACAAAGTGAATGTATTGGTGATCCATTCGCGTTATACCGAAAACTACGAATTGCCAATCCATCACCATATATGTTTTATATCGATTTTCAAGATTATGTTGTACTCGGTTCTTCGCCAGAAAGTTTGCTATCGGTAAGAGAGGATAAAGTGATGACAAATCCAATTGCTGGTACGAGGCCGAGAGGAAAGACAAAGCAGGAAGATACGGAAATTGAAAAAGAGCTGTTAGAAAATGAGAAAGAGCGAGCAGAGCATATGATGCTTGTAGATCTTGGGCGAAATGATATTGGTAGAGTGAGTGAAATCGGCTCAGTTACGATAGATAAATATATGAAAGTAGAAAAATATTCTCACGTTATGCACATTGTATCTGAAGTTTACGGAACATTGCGAAAACAAATGAGCGGATTTGATGCATTAGCGCATTGCTTACCGGCGGGGACGGTATCAGGTGCTCCGAAAATTAGAGCGATGGAAATTATAAATGAGCTAGAGAATGAAAAAAGAAATGTGTACGCCGGTGCAGTTGGATACGTTAGTTTTTCAGGGAATCTTGATATGGCGCTTGCCATTCGAACAATGGTTGTAAAGGATGAAAAAGCATACGTTCAGGCAGGAGCGGGCATCGTTTACGATTCAGATCCAGTAGCTGAATATGAAGAAACATTAAATAAAGCGAGAGCGCTCTTGGAGGTAATGAAATGATTGTACTTATCGATAATTATGATTCATTCACATATAACTTGTATCAACTACTAGGCGAATACGAAGAAGAAATTGTTGTCGTAAGAAATGATCAAATAACGATAGAACAATTAGAAGAAATGAAGCCGAAAGGAATTGTGCTTTCACCAGGACCAGGAAAACCAGAGGATGCTGGAATTTGTATGGAAGTGATTCGTCATTTTTATAAGAACGTTCCCATATTAGGTATTTGTCTTGGTCATCAAGCAATTATATCAGCATTTGGAGGAGATATTGTAAGAGCAGAGCGCATTAAACACGGAAAAACATCACGTGTGAAACATAACGGAACGTCAATTTTTTCGTATGTGACACAACCGCTAACAGCGATGCGCTACCATTCTCTTGTTGCAGCACAAACAAGCTTGCCACAGTGTTTTGACATACTAGCGACAGCGATGGACGATGGAGAAATTATGGCAGTTCGTCACAATTATTATCCACTCTTTGGATTACAGTTTCATCCGGAATCAATTGCGACAGAAGGAGGCGGAAAGTTAATACGTGCCTTTTTAGGCGAAGTGAAAGAGGAGGAAAGAGTATGAATAACTATCTTCGTAAATTAGTGGAGGGGCAACATTTAACAGAAGAGGAAATGTATAAAGCAGGACTTCTTTTATTAAATGAAAACATATTGGAAAGTGAAATTGCAGCTTTCTTAGTCTTACTGAAAGCGAAAGGTGAAACTGCAGAAGAAATATACGGTCTCGTCCGAGCTCTTCGTGAAAAGGCATTACCGTTTTCGAATCATATACAAGGAGCAATGGACAATTGCGGGACAGGTGGTGACGGTGCCCAAACGTTTAATATTAGTACAACATCGGCATTTGTACTGGCAGGAGCTGGTGTAAAGGTTGCAAAACATGGTAACCGTGCTGTTTCTAGTAAAACAGGAAGTGCAGATTTATTAGAAGAACTCGGTGTAAATATTAGCAGTACGCCAAACGAAATTGATTATTTATTAGAGCATGTCGGAATCGCATTTTTATTCGCACCAGCGATGCACCCAGCATTAAGACGCATTATGAAAATAAGAAAAGAATTAAACGTGCCGACAATCTTTAACTTAATTGGCCCTTTAACAAATCCGGTGAATTTAGAAACACAATTTGTCGGCATTTATAAAAGAGATATGTTACTACCAGTTGCGCAAGTATTACAAAAGTTAGGCCGGAAACAAGCGCTTGTCGTAAACGGAAGTGGTTTTTTAGATGAAGCGTCATTACAAGGGGAAAATCACGTAGTCCTTTTAAAAGATAATGAAATAGTAGAAATGAGTATTGATCCAGAAAAGTATGGTTTTTCAAGAGTGAAAAATGAAGAAATTAGAGGGGGGAATTCAAAAGAAAATGCAAAGATTACGCTCGGCGTATTGAGCGGAGAAAAGAGTGTTTATCGCGATACAGTTTTATTCAATGCAGGTCTAGCTCTTTTCGCAAATGGAAAAACGGAAACGATTGAAGAAGGAATTAAACTCGCGGCATATAGCATTGACTCTGGAAAAGCATTAGCGAAACTAAATTTATTAATTGCAGCAAGTAACGAAAAATTAGAAAGGGTGAATTAAAATGGGGACGATTTTAGATAAAATTGTAGAACAGAAGAAAAAGGAAGTTGCGGAATTATATGAAACATATACACCAATAAAAGAAAGTAGAAAGACACATTCACTCGTAGAATCATTACAGCAGTTTACTGTTATTGCAGAAGTAAAGCGAGCATCACCATCAAAAGGAGATATCAATTTACACGTTGATGTAAGAAAACAAGTGAAAACATATGAAGAATGCGGCGCGGGTGCTGTTTCTGTTTTAACAGACGGTCAATTTTTTAAAGGGTCGTTTTATGATTTACAAACGGCGAGAGAAGAAAGTAACATTCCGCTTTTATGTAAAGATTTCATAATTGATAAGATTCAAATTGATAGAGCGTATGAGGCTGGCGCAGATATTATTTTATTAATTGTAGCAGCGTTACCGAAAGAGAAGTTAAAAGAGCTGTATAGTTACGTACTAGAAAAAGGGTTAGAAGCAATTGTTGAAATTCATGATGAAGAGGAACTAGAAATTGCAATCGAATTAAATCCGCACGTTATCGGTATTAACAACCGTAATTTAAAAACATTCGAAGTCGATTTAGGCCAAACAGAAAAGCTTGGAAAACGATTAAATGAGGAGAAATTGCTTTGGATTAGTGAGAGCGGAATTCATTCAAAAGAAGATATGATCCGCGTCAAGCGAGCTGGAGCAAAAGGTGTATTAGTTGGAGAGGCACTTATGACATCATCTTCTATTCGCACCTTTTTTGAAGATTGTAAGGTGAACATATGAAAGTGAAAATTTGCGGGATCACTGATATGGAAACAGCAAAACGTGCTTGCGAATACGGAGCAGATGCACTCGGATTTGTTTTTGCAGAAAGTAAGCGAAAAATTACTCCAGGGCTAGCGAAAGAAATCATTCAGGAGCTTCCAGCCAACGTGTTAAAAATCGGTGTTTTCGTAAATGAATCAGTAGAAATGATCCAGAAAATTGCAGATGAATGCGGGTTAACGCATGTACAACTACATGGGGATGAAGACAATTATCAAATCAGAAGATTGAATATTCCGTCTATAAAGTCACTAGGAGTAACTTCAGAGAGTGATATGAAAAACGCTCAAGAGTATGAAACAGATTATATATTATTTGATAGCCCGAAAGAAAAGTTTCATGGAGGAAATGGAAAGAAATTTTCATGGGAACTACTCGCGCATATGTCAAAAGAGTTGCGAGAGAAAACGATATTAGCTGGTGGATTAAACGCTCTTAATATAGAAGAAGCAATTCGAACTGTTCGGCCATATATGGTCGATGTGAGCAGCGGAGTAGAGACAGAAGGAAAGAAAGATGTAGAGAAAATAAAACAATTTATTATAAAAACGAAGGAGTGTTCCAAATGAATTACGCATATCCAGATGAAAAAGGTCACTACGGTATATACGGAGGACGATACGTTCCAGAAACGTTAATGCAATCTGTATTAGAACTAGAAGAAGCATATAAAGAGGCGATGGAAGATGAAGCATTTCAAAAGGAATTAAATCATTATTTAAAAACGTACGTCGGAAGAGAAACACCGCTATATTATGCTGAAAATATGACGAAGTATTGCGGCGGTGCAAAAATTTATTTAAAACGTGAAGATTTGAACCATACAGGAGCTCATAAAATTAACAATACAATTGGTCAGGCACTTCTTGCAGTAAGAATGGGGAAGAAAAAAGTTGTCGCTGAAACAGGGGCTGGACAACACGGTGTTGCAACAGCTACTGTATGTGCCCTTCTCGGATTAGAATGCGTCATTTTTATGGGAGAAGAAGATGTAAGACGTCAAAAATTAAATGTGTTCCGAATGGAATTACTCGGAGCGAAAGTAGAAAGTGTGGCGGCAGGTAGCGGTACATTAAAAGATGCGGTAAACGAGGCGCTTCGTTACTGGGTTTCACACGTGCATGATACGCACTACATTATGGGATCTGTTCTTGGACCACATCCATTCCCGCAAATTGTCCGTGATTTCCAAAGTGTAATTGGGAAAGAAACGAAAAAACAATATGAAGCGTTAGAAGGAAAGTTACCAGAAGCTGTTGTTGCTTGTATTGGTGGTGGTAGTAATGCGATGGGAATGTTTTATCCGTTCGTGCATGATGAAGAAGTTGCTCTTTACGGCGTAGAAGCAGCTGGAAAAGGAGTTCATACAGAACAGCATGCAGCTACTTTAACGAAAGGAAGCGTTGGCGTTCTCCACGGATCGATGATGTACCTTCTGCAAAATGAAGAAGGACAAATTCAAGAAGCTCACTCTATTTCAGCTGGACTTGATTACCCGGGGGTTGGTCCAGAACATAGTTTACTAAAAGATATTGGCCGCGTTTCTTATCATTCCATTACTGATGATGAAGCGTTAGAAGCGTTTCAATTATTAACGAAAAAAGAAGGAATTATCCCGGCGTTAGAAAGCTCGCATGCTGTCGCATATGCATTAAAATTAGCGGCGCAAATGAAGAAAGACGAAGGGCTTGTCATTTGTTTATCTGGCCGTGGTGATAAAGATGTAGAGAGTATAAAACGTTATATGGAAGAGGTGTAAAAGATGGAAGTAGAAAAAATTAAAGCAGCATTTGAAAATGGTAAGAAAGCATTTATTCCGTACGTAATGGGCGGAGATGGTGGCCTTGAAAAGTTAAAAGAAAGAATTCGTTTTCTAGATGAAGCAGGAGCAAGCATCGTTGAAATTGGTATCCCATTTTCAGATCCAGTTGCAGATGGCCCAACAATTCAAAGGGCAGGGAAACGAGCACTAGATAGCGGTGTAACAGTAAAAGGCATTTTTCAAGCATTAATAGAGGTAAGGAAAGAAGTACAAATTCCGTTTGTACTTATGACATATTTAAATCCAGTACTCGCATTCGGAAAAGAACAATTCATCGAAAATTGTATAGAAGCAGGGGTGGACGGTATTATCGTTCCAGATTTACCGTATGAAGAACAAGACATTATTGCACCGCTTCTCCGAACGGCAAATATCGCTTTAATCCCACTCGTTACCGTTACAAGCCCAATTGAGCGAATCGAGAAAATTACGAGTGAATCAGAAGGGTTCGTCTACGCCGTTACAGTAGCGGGCGTAACAGGCGTACGTCAAAATTTTAAAGAGGAGATTCATAGTTATTTAGAAAAAGTAAAATCACATACGCATTTACCGGTAGTGGCAGGGTTCGGTATTTCAACGAAGGAACATGTAGAAGACATGATTACAATATGTGACGGAGTTGTCGTTGGAAGTAAAGTGATTGAGCTGTTAGAAAATGAAAAACGAGAAGAAATATGTGAATTCATACAGGCAACAAAACAAAAAGAAGAGGCATAAGTCTCTTCTTTTTGTTTTGTGTAATAAATGTTAAAATATACAGAAAATACATATAATTTAGAGGGGGAGAAAGCATGCTAAGACGGAAACTACTATATCTTCTCTTAACTGTACCACTATACGCTTGGCTCATTAGCATGACGAAAATAGAGTTGATGGCTCTATTTTTAGGATATGTATTCATCTTTTCCAACTTAAATCGCATTCAAGAGCAATCTATTTTAGAAATATGTATATTTTCGATTAGTATAGAACTATTTAGTATCGTTTCGATTGTATTATTAAATGAAGTATTCCGATGGATCCATTCATTTGAATTCATGAAATTTGGAAATGTTGTATTGCAAGTCATATGTGCTTATACTGTGTTTGTTCTGTTAGATAAAATGGTCGGACAGCAGACAGTTTTTCAGGATAATAGAAAATGGGAGTGATTAAAAAAGGAGCCGTTTGGTTCCTTTTTTGAATCTGTTTTAAAAACAATTGAAAATTATAGCATCTGTTATATAATAGTTGAAAATTGTATTTTAAACGAAATGAGATGATAACATGGCCATATTGTTGGCACTTATCCCAATTATGATGATTTTCATTTGTTTATTTTTATTTAAACAAACGTCATTAAGGTCTTCTTTAATTGCTTACGTGGTGTCTGTTGGAATCGTTTTACTCTCTCCAACGTTTCAACTAGGGATAAGTGAAACTGTGCACGCAACGATTAAAGGATGGTTAATTTGTTTTATTGTTGGGTACGTTTTGTTTTTCGGTATTTTTTTATTTCACCTCATGAACAAAATGGGGTACATCGATCAAGTAGCACGTTTTCTAGAAGAAGTGACGCACGATCGTTTATTACAAATGCTTCTTATGTGTTTTGGTATTTGCCCACTAATTGAATCAGTAAGTGGATTTGGAATTGGCTTTATGGTTGCAGCACCTATTTTTCTTTCCTTAGGCTATAAACCGTTTCAAGCTGTACTGCTCTCGTTTATCGGCTTACTAGCTAGTTCATGGGGGGCAATGGCAACTGGTACGATTATCGGTTCGCAACTTATCAATATGCCCCTTACAACACTCGGTACAAATACAGCGCTATTAAGTATCCCGATGTTTGCTTATTTTGTCATTCTTTCTTTACATGTTGTTGGTGGCTGGCAGGCGGTTATTGAAAAGTGGAAGGAAGGAATCGGCTTCTTTCTATTATTTTCTCTCGGAATCTATCTTTCTAACGCATACGTAAGTGTTGAACTCGCAGGTATATTAAGTTCTATCGTTACCATTACATTTGGCTTTCTTATCATTAAATTAAAAGGAAAAAGTGAGCAAAATCTAATGTCAGAACATGCTGCGGCAACAGAAAGAGAAGTATCTATTATAAAAATTATTAGCCCTTATATATTCTTAACCGTTTGTATTTTACTTTCTCGTCTCGTACCAGCATTGCATGATGTATTCAGATCATATGCCGTCCTTGATCTAAAATCATTCTCTTACAAATTAGAAATGCTGTATTCACCAGGATTTTGGCTCGGTATGACTTGTTTATTTACAATCATTTTCTTCCGAATTCCATCAAATATTATTAAACAATCACTCTCGCAAACGATAAAACAATGGATTCCCTTTGCGATTACGACGACAATGTTTATCGCCATTTCAGAACTAATGGGTGCATCTGGCATGCATTCATTACTTGCAAAAACGGCTGGTGAAACATTTGGAACCTTTTTCGTTTTCGTTGCTCCGTTCATCGGCGGAATCGGTGGCTTTTTAACAGGTAGTAATGCAGGATCAAATGCGATGTTTATAAAACTACAAATGCAAACGGCACAAAACGTAGCACTCCCGTGGCAATACGTCACAACATTGCAAAATACCGCATCATCAGTAGCGACAATTGCTTGCCCATCACGGATTACATTAGGTGCGTATTTATGTAACATTCCGTATCGTGAAAATGAACTATTAAAGAAGACGACGTTAATGATTTTTGGTGCGGTATTACTTATAGTAGTGGAAGTTATTTTCTGGTATATGTTGAGAAATTAAAAATCCTCCTAACATAGGAGGATTTTTTTTATAATTGGATAATGTTTTAAACATGAAAAGCTTCTACTAAGTCAACAACCCGCCACTTAACACCCTTACGGGTCGTTTGAAGTGGGGGCTTGCGTCTGTCGGAGTTCGACAGTGCTTCTACCCTCATAGAGAGCAACTACGCTTATTCCTACCCAGTAGTACGAACGAGCAATGCTCTCCTACCTTAGTATGGTGGAGCATAAGGACGGTTGACTTCGCCCCTACCACAAGAGCTATACTCCTGTGGTAACTACACTGATATGCTTAATTCCCTTACGGTGTAGATTCATCGCACCAATACGGTCATCATTTGATTGGTATTGGCAATTTTTACACTTAAAAGTGTGTAGCTTTTTATTACGATTCGCTTTTTCAATGTTTCCGCACTTAGGGCAAGTTTGGGAAGTATATTTGGGGTCTACCACAATTACCTTTTGTCCATTCAATTCAGCTTTATACTCAAGCATTTGACGGAACTGATAGAAAGCCCAAGATACAGAAACATAGCGGTTTTTCACTCGTACTTTCTCTGTCGCAGAACGAACCCCTGTTAAGTCTTCTAAAACAAACATAGTACCTCTAGGGTATGCCTCAACGAGTGCCTTTGTAATTTGATGGTTTACATCAGTTACATAACGGTTTTCTCTTGAGCCAATTTGTTTTATTTTCTTACGAGAAGATGGTGTTTGTCGTGTTTGTAATTGCTTACGAGTAGCTTTAAATTTACCACGCTTATGTTTAACAATATTTCCGTTGTAGAAGGTTGTTTTGCCCTGACTATCATAAGTGGTTGCAAGGAAGTTGATTCCTAAATCAACACCAACGATGTTGTTTACATCTGCGAAATCTAATGTTTGGTACTCTTTTGTCATCGGGATATGTAAGAACCACTTGTTGTACTTATGCACTAATTTAGCAGTACCAAATTTCCAAGTGCTGTTGAAGTATTTCTTCATAGCCTTACGCTCATAATTTAGTTTTAGGCGACCTTCAAGCGTGTTTACACTAAATTGGTTTTTGGTTAGTGAATAATCTCGATTCCAGACTAAATCATATTCTGCAAGTTTGAAGTCAATCAAAGACCATTCATGGCCATTTGATTTAGCCGACTTGTAACGAGCAATTACAGTTTTCATCACAGATTGAGCCATTTGACTTTTTAACCTAAATTGATTTCGCAAATCAGAATAATATAAGTTATTGAGATTTACTTGATTAAGGTTCTTTGTTTCAAATATGTGTTTTGATAACCAATTACAAGCCTTGCGGTAAGCGTTCGTTGTTATCTTTAGACTTTCAGCTTGATTATCGGAAACATGGATTTGTATTTTTGCAGTAATTGTAGGCATTATTTTCACCGCCTTTCACTAATTAAATTGTAACAGGTTTTTAGTGAAAGCAAACAACTTAAGTAGAGAAAGTAGGAGGCAAGGTGGAAGTTTCAGATACTTGATGTGGTACAGAATCTTACGATTTTTAACGTACCATACCGTATCTGCCGGCAAATCCTCCCCCACTTATCGTTGGGCTATCGCCCTTCACACGATTGAAGTAGGGGGTATCCTTGCCGATTTTAGATGAATAGGAGATGAAATGTATGCCCCTAAAAAACTACGGTGTGTTAAAAGGTACAGTTATACAATCAAAGATTGGAAAAGGGAAAACACCTCATTATCAAGTTCATTTACAGGGCGAGACAGGAGTAGATTATCGTATTGCAATTAACGTAAAATCGCAAAGTTATCCGTCAGAAGTTTTATATTTTGCGAGTAACAATATTAAGTCAGAGGCGATTCATATTTTACCGACATTACCATTCGGTTTTACAGAAATAAAAAACAATGAACCGAAAGTAGCTTTAGACTACGTAAGAGGTAATGTATTTGATTCGAAACAAATGATTCCTTTACCTGCTGAAAAAGCAGGAGTGGATAATGATTTAAATGAAAAAATAGAACGTTATATAAAACGAGCAATAGAAGAAAAAGCAATTATTTACGCGTTTGGTGAAAGATGGGGACCAGAAGAAAATACACCTGATTCTTACTTTCATTTCGAACCAGGAAACGGGATACATGATATTCACATGAATCAAGGGAATGTAGAGAAATGGAAAGGTGATAATGGTATATGGCAAGACGGAGGAATACTTATTCAATTTGAAAAGGAAGAAGAATGGGTCGGTATTTTTCTTGCCTTCCAATCGCAGTCATGGTGTACGGATGAAGAGGGACATGCTCGTGTGCCGGTTGAGCATTGTGATTATAAGAGAAATAACTAATAAGAGGAGGGCGTTCAAATAGAACGCCCTCCTCTTATTTTATAAAAACCAAAACTAACAAGTGTAGAAAGACAAGAGAACAATAGTGCCACGCTAGAAAACGCAATGAGGTACATATTATACTTCATCACTTTGCCAATTAGTTGGTTACTATTGTACTGAAACAGCCCTGCTATTATATTGAATAAAAATAACACGATAAACATGACGATAATGCCGTCTATTGATCCTTTAATATCTGGTTTGCTTAAAGCGATATGTGCAGAAATACAAATGGCGATAAATAAAAATAGCCAAAAGGAAGGATTCAATACATTATTTATTGTAAATAAACTTTTCAATAATACGAATGTCGACAAGAGCATGTTTTGAACCATTTCTACATTAATAGAAGTAGAAGAGATTGTTTTTTCGAGAGTTGTATTAAATAAGAAATATGAATCTGGTACGAAATAGCGCATTAAAAGGATTAGTGCGGTAATACCAGAAATAATAGGCCCGATGCCGATAAAGAAGTTCCCAATTCGTTGATATACACTTTTATGATTGTATTGATGTTGTACGTAGCCTAAAGCACCTTGACTTGTATCTGTTGGGAAAAACTGCGTTGCTACAATTTTATGACGAAATAGTACACACATAATGGCATGTCCAAGTTCGTGAATCGGAACACCAATCCACGCCGTTAAAAGGAATCCTTTTCTTCCGAAAGCTCTCGACCAATACATGCGTGTGAGAGATTCTAAATAGCCTAATAGAAATCCAATTACAATGATAACGCCAATTAAAGAAAATAATTGGATTACGCTTGTAAGGAGTATTTGAAAAATTGAGTTTACCAATTCCATCGTCTTTCATCCAATCTGTTAAAAATGTTATTTGTTCTGTTTCATAATAGCATTATTTTTCAAGATTGCTAGCACATATATTTCTTTTGAAAGAAGGATTTCATAATCTTTTTCTTGTAGTCATGTTTTATGTCCAAAGTCATATATTGAATTTGTAACACCCTATACGGTATATGGTTAAGGAGGGATGAGAGAATGAAATGTCCGGCGTGTCACACAGAAAATGCAACAGAGGCAAAATTTTGCGGGAATTGTGGACATTCGTTAACGGAGGGAGCAGTAGCGAGTAGTGCACAGGAAGAAGGTGAGCAACAGGCACGTGTAGCAAAAGCAAAGGAAACTCGACCAAATGAAACGGTAGAGCAAGCGAAGCAGTTTGCAAGTGGCTATTTTCAGTTTTTTAAACACGCATTACAAGCACCGACAGCTATTATGAAAAGTGGCAAGGTTGAAGTACGAAATGGAATTGTAAGTCTTGTTCTTATTTGTTTTTTAGGGGCATGTATTTTTTATAGAATGATGAGTGCTGGGGCAGCACTTACGAGAACGTTAGCGCCAGATTTATCTACTCCTTCTTTCTTTGGAGACTCTATAACAGTCTTTTTATTTTTACTCATTTTAACTTTATTTGTCGGATTTATTATTTTTGTAAGTGGGAAGATGATGAAATCATCTTTTTCGTTTCTTGAAGTATTCGGTATATGGGGAACGATAGCGACGCCAGCTATTGCTATATTAGTTCTTTCTTTTCTGTTTAGCTTTTTATTAATCTTTTTCTTACCAATCTTATTAGGGCTGGCTACAACGTATATGTCAATTAGTATAATTGTCGCTATAGTAAAGTTAGATAACGGCGGATTAGACCTTATTTATACACTTCTTATCGCAAATGTTTTAATCGGAATTGCAACATTCATTGTGCTGTGGTCTTACATTAGCACGATAATTCAAACCTTTACACAGGGAATAACTGGCTTCTAACGAAAAGGTGGTTGAATGGATGAATGTATGTACAAAGTGTGGGACTCAGTTTGAAGATTGAATCTTATAATGTTGAACTGAATAAATCAAGAGAATAGAACATATGAAAAAGGTACAGTGCACAGCTGTACCTTTTCTATAGTTATTTAGCTGGACCAGGATCCCTTGAGAAAAAGATGTGAAAGAGGAATGTGACTTTGCTTGCTCCTCCTGATGTACTTGCTTGCACATCAGATAAACCATTAGATGTTAAAACACCTTCAGAATGAGGGGGTACGACTATTTTGAGAGTATTGTCTGATTCTGATGATGCAGTAACTGTTATTGTATCATCAGATAAGTTTAAAATTTTCACTGTACCGATCGGTAAGATGGACTTGCCAGCGTGTGATGCTGAAGCGAAGTGAGAGCCTTTCCAAATCGTTTGTGGGAAAGGCTCATCATTAGATAACCAAGCACGAGCACTATAAATGGTTGCGTTAATAGAAAATTCTTGATCAAGCGACACGGCGGGTTTTGGTTCTTTCGGTTCCTCTGGAGTTTGAGCGAGAAGGCCGGCGCACATGTATGTTTCACCTACTTTCAATTGTTACTGTAATAGCATATTAAACATAGTGTTTATAAGACACGACGGCTACCTATTCAGGCATAGGTTTGTGCACAAAATTTGAAGATGAAATTCTCTTTCTTTACAATGGAAGTAGGTGTTATTTCTATAAAATATGGAAAACGTAAAGAGTATGTAAAAAAGAAGGAGTGGTAAAGTGAACTATGTCATTATTGGCGGAGATGCAGCTGGTATGAGTGCAGCTATGCAAATTGTTAGAAACGATGAAAATGCAAATGTTGTGACGTTAGAAAAAGGTGAAATTTATTCGTACGCGCAGTGTGGGTTACCGTATGTCATTAGTGGTGCTATCGCTTCAACGGAAAAGTTAATCGCGCGTAATGTAAAGACGTTTCGTGATAAATACGGAATTGATGCGAAAGTACGACATGAGGTAACGAAAGTGGATACGGAGAAGAAAATTGTGTACGCAGAGCATACGAAGACGAAAGATGTTTTTGAATTTTCGTATGACCGTTTATTAATTGCGACCGGAGTACGTCCTGTTATGCCAGAATGGGAAGGCCGAGATTTACAAGGTGTTCACCTTTTAAAAACAATTCCGGATGCTGAGTGCATATTAAAAACGCTAGAAACGAATAAAGTTGAAGATGTAACCATTATTGGTGGCGGTGCAATTGGGCTGGAAATGGCAGAAACATTCGTCGAACTAGGTAAGAAAGTAAGAATGATTGAGAGAAATGATCATATCGGTACAATTTACGATGCAGATATGGCAGAATATATACATAAAGAAGCAGATAAACATCATATTGAAATTTTAACGAATGAAAATGTAAAAGCGTTTAAAGGGAATGAACGAGTAGAAGCGATTGAAACGGATAAAGGAACGTATAAAGCAGATCTTGTTTTAGTATCTGTCGGAGTGAAACCAAATACTGATTTTCTTGAAGGAACAAATATACGTACAAATCATAAAGGGGCAATCGAGGTAAATGCATATATGCAAACGAATGTGCAAGACGTATATGCAGCTGGTGATTGCGCCACGCATTATCACGTTATAAAAGAAATTCATGACCATATTCCAATCGGAACAACTGCAAATAAACAAGGGCGACTTGCTGGACTAAATATGCTGGATAAACGAAGAGCCTTTAAAGGAACGTTAGGTACAGGTATTATTAAATTTATGGATTTGACGCTTGCAAGAACAGGCTTAAATGAAAAAGAAGCAAAAGGACTACATATCCCGTATAAAACAGTCAAAGTAGATTCGACCAATATGGCGGGCTATTATCCAAATGCGAAACCACTTTACTTAAAATTACTATATCGTTCTGACACGAAACAATTATTAGGCGGACAAGTAATTGGAGAAGAAGGTGTAGATAAACGGATTGATGTGATCGCAATGGCACTGTTCAATAAAATGAGTATTCACGATTTAGAAGATGTCGACTTAAGTTATGCACCACCATATAACAGCGTTTGGGATCCAATTCAACAAGCGGCAAGGCGAGCAAAATAGCACTTTTAAGTGCTATTTTTTTCGTTAAAGGGTAATCACCATTTTTGGCGAATGAAGATGGTTGGGAAATAGTTACATATGGGGAAGGGGATTATTAAAAATGTTTGTAACACTTCAAACCGTTCAAGAATCAGAAAAAGAAATATTGCGTAATTTATATGCACTATATCTGCATGACCTCTCTAAGTTCACACCCAATATAACAATTGAAGCAAATGGATTTTTTGAATACGAAGATTTACGTATGTTTTGGGTAAATGATGGAATTACTCCGTATTTTATTAAAAGTGATAATGAGATTGTAGGATTTTTATTACTACTGGAACGTCCATTTTTGAAGAAGGAAAACGATTTTGGTATAAATGACATTTTCATATTGAATCAGTACAAAGGAAAAGGAATCGGTAAACAAGTTATTGAGAGTTTGCTAAAAGAGAAACGAGGACAATATTTCGTTATCGAACTTGTGAAAAATGTACCAGCTGTTTCTTTTTGGAAGAAAGTATATAGGGAGCTAAACATTGAATTTGATGAGAAAATACAGTTAATCGATGATGAAGAATGTCTCGTTCAAACGTTTAAAATATAATGAAATGGATTCTTTTAGTATATTACTTTGAAATTTAACTTTATTTTGAATATATCTTTCACCCTTGAAAACATAGTATGTATCGCTTATATTGTCATATAGTATTTACTTTAAAACAAAGCAATGAACGAACCAGGGGGCACAGTATGGCAATTAATATGAAAACAATCGAAGAATGGATTGCTGAATCAAACACAAGACATGAAGAAGACTTTGGACACGTTATTGAAGAGATGAAAGAAGTATGCGTCGGACTTGATAATGCGACATTAATTTATACGAAAAATGTATTTTGTTTCGGTAAGAAAGTAGAAGTATTGTTCTTCTTCCAAGACCATGTCGTGATTGGACAAGAAAAAGAAGAGTATATTGAGATTGAAAAATTAAAGTATGATGCTATTACACATAGTAACTTAAAAACAAACGATAAAAATACAACGCTAGAATTAAAGTTTGCTAACGGACAAACTATCAATTTAGATAGTTTAAATGATAACTACGGTACGAAAAACTGGTTATTTGCGAGACAAATAAAGAGTATTTTTAAATTAATCTAGTAAAAAGCACGCCGATAGCCGGCGTGCTTCTAATTACGCAAATCCCCTTTTAACCAATTCCGCGCCCGATAAGCTCCAACAGGAATTTGAATAAGTGACGTTTCATTCCCAGCCTCTATCCCGTACAACTGATCACATGAATTTGTATCAAAACTAAGTAAAGGATGCCCAGCCATCCCCATTGCGGTCGCGGCGAAAACGAGTTTATGAACGAGTATACCCGCTTCCATTTGGTGAATACGGTATCCTCTGTAGCCTAATGCATTTGTATAGTAATCTTTCTTTCCGACTACATGTAGGCAAAGCGGTACTTGAAAAAGGTTTACATTATCCATCGTCATACTAGATTGTAGGGGATAACGAAGGTCTCCATATCGAAGTGGCTGTATGGAATGCGTTTTACTATTATAAGAATAAGCGCCGTTTTCTATATCTTTTACGTTATAAAAACATCCATATAAGGAAACGCGCGCATTTTCATTTACATACTGCCCATCAAGGTCGTTGTAGTAAGGGAAGGAGAGGCTCGCTTCTTGTAGTAAAGTAGCGAGCTCGGCTGCATCCCATTTCGTTAAAATAAAGTCAGCATCAGGGGAATACCGTTTTCTGCAAAGTTGTAAGAAATCATAAGATAAACGCTCTACTTTCGGCAGTTGTACAGCGTGCGCATGATGTTGAAAGTGCTCTTCATGAGCTAGTGTTTGGAACTGTGCTGTCGATTCGATCATAGAAGCTTCATTTATTTTTGTTATCATCGGATACTCATTTACATGCTTTGAGCGAACGAAATGTTCATGTGCTAAAGGCGGAATTTGTTGTAATAGCTCATGAGAAGTAACTGTTTTAATTTCACGGTAATCATTGTGAAACCAATTTGTTTGCGGTTCTGTACTGAAAGGAAGGACAGCATACACGCTTTCTTCGCTTTCTGACAGTCCGAGTAAATGGTTGATTGCCCGGTCTAGAAACTGAAAGTATACGCCATTTGTGTAACCGAATTGTTTGGCACATTCAAGTAATTGTCCGATGAGAACGCCACTGTCTAATCCTTGAAGTCGATATGAAAAGTTATTGTATTTAAAGAAGTTTTTCCAAAACATGGTGGATACGAATGCAGCACCAAAACAAGATTGTAAGTTACAACGATTGCCGAGTGCTTCTGTAAGGTAAGAATCGAAATTTCCTTCGCGAATTAAGATAAGTCGGTGATGCGCGGCGTCGTAATGGTAAATGCCGTCTGGATAATCGTCAATTTTTAAATATATATATAATTCATTTGGATATAAAGCGCCGCCTGAAGGGATAGATCTTCGGAATAAAATTTTTTCGCTATTTAGCTGACATAACTGTGTTAAACCAAATGAGCACCAAAGGTAATGACCAATCTCATTCAAAGTAGGTGTAGTAGAAGAGTTAGGTAAAGATAATGGGATTTCTAAAGAGAGAGGAATGATAGGTACATTTCGATATAGTTTATAAGGAAGCGGTGCATCTTCCCAGTCCACTTCCTGATTCGGCATAATTTTATCGATAGAAAAATGGAGATGATGTAAAAAAGTATCTAGCTGCATAAAATCCCCTCCTTTACTATGGAAACGGATGCGGATGTGGATTTAATTGTTCATTCGTTAAAGGTTCATTTGTATACCCAAGTGTCATCGGTACAGTATACACTCTATCCAGTCCTGTAACCCGAGTGAGATGGTGACCGAACGTCATCGGTAGCATACCTGGAATAATGACTTTTACACAATGTAATCCGTTTTTTTCTATAAGAGGTACTGTTTGATTTACAACGATTACTTCAAGTCCAGTTTGCTCTAGACGGTTTAAAAGTTGATGAAGATCGGATGTTAAATCTAGATCAACTGATTGTAATACATTCATTTCTTGGAACGATTGCACCGGAGCATCGTCACGTAAAAGGAAGTGAAGACGTTCTTCTGCTTTTTTCAATCCGTACAACATACTATGGTCTCCCATTTGGCTAACGAGATAAGGGTCTTGTAAGCAGTTTTCGTAGTGCTCTCTTTTTTGTTCGAGCTCATCGTCTGTTATGAGTAACATGCCTGCTATTTCGTGAATGGCACTCTTTAAAGCACGGACGGGATCCAAATGAGAGCCTCCAGCACAAACAACGTTCATTCCATGTTCACGCGTATTTTTCGCAATTACCCATAAGCTCGGGATACCGTGTTCCATCGTTGCGTTAAAAGCATACAATTCATAACCGGTAATCGTGTACAGCCGCTGGATCATTAATTGTAATTCCGTATCATTTGCTGAACTAAGATCAAGGCGGGGAAGAGGTAATTCAGCATACCAAGTGAGCAAAAAGGCGTCACGCTCTACAACTTCTAAAATGCCGTGAAAAATCGCTTCTTCTAAGCTACCACCAATGGCACAGCCATTTGATGTTTCATATACGTAAGCATCTCGATGACCGAGGCTATAATAAGCGATTGATTCAGGAACTAAAATCGTCCGGTTTTGTGACAATGAATATCCCCATACCCAGTTTTGTTCATAGTCAGGATCAAACGGTTTAAATGGAAAACCATCACGATTATAATGTTCATTTGTATGTACACCGAGCGTAAGGGGATTTAGTGCATAATCCTCTAAATCATGAAAACTACCATGCACATTTGTCTTTTTTCCTCGAGGTGACATACCACAATATCGTTCTAAACCTTCTAAAATGGCAGTTGCTTCACTTATTGCAAATGAAAGAGTTCGGCCTGCAACCCCTTCATTTCCAAACATTAATGGCATGTTTATAATAACGTCAGCAAATGGTAGTAAAGAATGTTGCATTTTTCCGTTCAACATACCGACGCGGTAATCTAAATAATCTCTCGTTAAAAATGTGTTTAGTTCATGAATGGAACGACAGCGATATGTTGCATCATTTGTTTTTAAGCTCGGTTGTAATGAAATCGCTGCTGCATCTGCCGTGTCATCAGGTAAATTGCTACATACAGGGCAGAGCGGATCTGGAAGAAAAGAATGCCGCGTACATTGCAGTGTTTGTAAGTTTAGTAAAATGAGTTCATTTTCTAAAGAAGAATGAGTATGAGTTAATATTTTCTCTGTTTCTGCGCAAATAAGATGGCACATTTGCAGAATGCCATTTTGGGTGGCACGTACATCACGCCTCGTTACGTTTTCTTCTTTTACCGCATATTTTCGTTGTAGCTCCCACATTTCTTTTTGATCAAATCCAGCGATAAAGCGTCGTCCATCGGCACAATGAGTACATCCCGCTGCAAGAGGATGAATATAAGGACCGATAACCCCTTCACCAAATGAAGTAAAACCACGTAGCCACGGAATATGATTTGACCGGAAAGTTAGCTCAGCGTCATGATGAATCGTAGAAGGAGAGCCGTCGTGTAATACGAGAGCGAGGTCGATATTTTCAGGGATTTCGTCTGCAATTGTGTGTTGGCGAATGATGGAATATTGTTTGCATAATTGATCATGTACATAGTCTGCAAGAAGGCCATCTCCTATAAGTAATATATTTTGAGTCATAGACTATCCTCCTTTGCAATTAATACCCCGTACACACCATCTAAGTTTTCTTTCAAAAATGATTCAATCGCTAAATCAAACACGAATGGATAAAAATGATGTTCTTCTAAATGTTGCAAGGCAAGCTGTAATGATTGCACACCTGGAATTTCTTTTTCCGCTTGTATTTCCACTCTAAAAGAATCCGTGTCATATAAAATAATAGATGATTCAGGCAAAATATTAGTTCTGTAAGGAGCCTCTTCATTTTGAATATGAAGAAGCGATAGTTGTAGTGCGTTTCGTAACGCTAACGTCATATTAATATTAGATGCACCATACCATCGATCATGTATACCAACCCAAACGACTGGAAAGCTGAGAATATCTTCACCCATTGCGATTTTAGGTGTTTCGTGAATTGTAGCGAGGGCATCGTAATAAAATCTACAATGTTTATCATGAATTTCGGTTAAGTCGACCGTCGTAATTTCTTCTAGCATATGTGATTGTCGTTCATACAATTTGTGATTTAAATGTTGTTGTAGTGCTCGGTATACCCCCTCTGTCATCGTTTCTCCAGCGCCAATACCGATATCGGTATGTTCAGGGATAAGGCGGTGCATAATTTCTGCTACGTATGTTTCAATTCCTACTAAACCAGCTTCTCGGCGCGCTTCGTTATGAGTCAAACCAGCGCAAGTCATAAGAGGCAGGAGGGAAGTTGGACCATCTGATAGCGGTGTAGCTACTTGAATATTGCATTGTGATAATGGCAATTGATATAAATCTTGTTCATCCCATACATGGAATATACCAGCTTCTTTAGAAGTTAATGAATCGAAAAAACGGAATAATTCAGTTGAAGTATGTTGGCTAGACCGATGCTCAAGTTGTTCAGAAAGGTCTTCTATCGTATCAATTGTAAAACTTTCATCAGTTGCGAGAGGGTGTTTTATAAAAGGATGCCATGCTCCTTCGAGTGTTTCATAATTTAATAAAAAGAATTGTGGATCCTTTTCTCGATGTGAATCATCAGCAACGTGCTTAAATAATTCAAAAACGATTATATTTGCTAGCATTGCAGATGTAATAGGAGAGAAGGCGGCTGATGAATTTTCATTTTGTAAAGTCGTTTCATGTAGCCGATGCCATGCGGATTCCCAGCATTCTTCACGATTAGCCATTACGACAGGACCAGCTATACCAAGTGTTGATAAACAGACGGCTGGTATAAAGTTCTTTCCTACTTCCTTGCAAATCGTGTGAGCTGCTCTTAGGCCATCAATATCTCCATTTTGAGAAACGTACAAAATCCAGTCGAAAGGCTCGAACACTTCATGCAGAGGACGATCAATTGTCGTATCTATTTCTTGAACAAGTACAGTATCATCCACTTCATGTGCAATTTCTATTAGCTCATGAATGCGGTCGTAATTCGTTTCTTCATAATCTGTCACAAGGTAATGAAAGGTAGGTAATCCGGATTCTAATAAAGAAGAAACTAAGGAAGTAAGCATATCTCCAGAACCAATTATAAGGACATTCGCTTTGCGGTACATTTCGAATTTTAATGCGCCTGAATGAGAATCTGCTTCTAGAAATTCAATTTGCGAAGCGTATCTATCAAGTAATGCGCTGTTTAATTCGTGAGGTGCGTCTTGACTTACATCACGGACAAAGCCATTTGTATATAAAATCTCTCCAATTTCAAGTACACGATTTTGATAGGGAAGAGGGAGACCATCCGTTATTTCTGCTAAAGAATAATTACCGTTAAACATCGGCATTAATTTTTCAATCCAATTATAAATTCCATCACCGTCCATACGAAATGAACTGGCGTTATTTCGAAAATAGACACCCCCGTTTGAGTCGGGAAGGAAGAAGGTATCTTTATTTGCTTTCAATTTTGCATGAATTGGAAGGTTACTCATTTTAATCCTCCTTACGTTATAGGCATACATTATTAGCTTATGTCATGCGATTTGTCCCGTATGAACGAAAAAAAGGCTGTAGAATGATGTATTCTACAGCCTTTATATAATAGATTATTAATCTATCAACCTTCTAATAATAATGATTTTGGATCTTCAAGCATATCTTTAACAGCAACAAGGAAGCTAACTGCTTCTTTACCATCAACGATACGGTGATCGTAAGATAAAGCGATGTACATCATTGGACGGTTTTCCATACGTTCTGCATCAATAGCAACAGGACGTACTTGGATTTTGTGCATTCCTAAAATACCAACTTGTGGACTGTTTAGGATCGGTGTTGACATTAGAGAACCGAACACACCACCGTTTGTAATTGTGAATGTACCACCTTGTAGTTCTTTTAATGAAAGTTTGTTGTCACGTGCTTTTTTACCTAATTCACGAATTTCGCTTTCGATTTCAGCGAAGTTTAATTGGTTCGCATCGCGTACAACTGGAACAACTAATCCATCTGGAGCTGCTACTGCAATACCGATATCATAGAATTTTTTAATGATAAGCTCGTCACCTTGAATTTCAGCATTTAATAATGGGAATTGTTTTAATGCTGCAACAACTGCTTTTGTGAAGAATGACATGAAACCAAGACGTACATCATGTTTTTTCTCAAAAGCGTCTTTACGCTCTTTACGTAATTCCATGATTGCAGTCATATCAACTTCGTTAAATGTTGTTAACATTGCAGATGTTTGTTGAACTTCTACAAGGCGTTTTGCAATTGTTTGACGGCGGCGGGACATTTTCACGCGCTCAACTGGTTTTTCAAATTCAGTTTTTGCAACTGGAGCAGGAGCTGGACTTTTTGGAGCAGCTGGTGCTTCTTTTGGTGCTGCAGCATGAGCTTGTACATCGTGTGGTCTCACACGTCCAAGTGGATCTGTGCTACGTACGTCGTTTAAGTCGATTCCTAATTCACGAGCCATTTTTCTAGCAGCTGGTGATGCGATAGGACGGTTTGTATTTGGTAAACCTTGTAAAGCTGCAGTTTGTTCAGCACTTGGTGCCGCAGCTTTTGGTGCTTCAGTTGTTTCTTGTTTCGGTTGCTCAGCAGCCGGTGCAGGCGTACTTACTGCAACTGGTGCTCCGTTTGCATCTAAAATTGCGATAGTTGCGCCAACTTCAACTGTATCCCCAGGTTCGCCTAGTAACTTCGATACAATACCTGAATCTTCTGCAATGATTTCTACATTGACTTTATCAGTTTCAAGCTCAACAACGCTGCCACCTTTCTCAACTTTGTCGCCTACGTTGATAAGCCATTGTGAGATAGTTCCTTCAGTAATAGATTCTGCAAGCTCAGGTACTTTAATTTCGATCATTTTAAATGTCCTCCCCTTATTTGCCTAACGGTGTGTTTTTTCTTCTTTTGTCTTCGGTAATCTCCATTTGTTAGCTCGCCTTGGGCAGATATTCTGCCCAGGGCGGGCTAGAAACCTTCATTGTTACTTTTTAGTTGCTGTAAACTTCAATTTCTTGTTTATCTTGACGGAAGTTATACTTCACATCTAAAGCGTGTGCAACAATTAGTTCTTGCTCAGCTTTGTGAGCGAATGGATCGCCGCCAGATGGGCTAGAGCGATCTGGGCGTCCGATGTAACCTGTTTTCACTTTATCTCCAGCTAGTTCGAACAGAATTGGAGCCATGTAATGCCATGCGCCCATATTACGAGGTTCTTCTTGAACCCAAATAATTTCTTCTAAGTTTTTAAAGCGTTTAATAATAGATTGAACTTTCTCAGCAGGGAATGGGTACAGTTGCTCAATACGAACGATATGAACTTCATCTAAGTTGTACTCGTGTTTACCAGACTCAATTTCTGCAGCTAAGTCAATCGCCATTTTACCTGTACTTAAAACAAGACGTTTTACTTTGTTTGGTTTTGTACCAAGGTTTTCTTGTTCTAAAGCAGGTTGGAAACGTCCTTCGCTTAACTGATTAGCAGTTGAAAGCGTAAGTGGGTGACGTAATAAACTCTTCGGCGTCATCAATACTAATGGTCGAACAGCTTCTGTTCCTAAGATAGATGCTTGACGACGTAAAATATGGAAGTATTGTGCCGCACTCGTTAAGTTTGCAACTGTCCAGTTGTTCTCAGCAGCTAACTGTAAAAATCGCTCTGGACGTGCACTAGAGTGCTCTGGCCCTTGACCTTCATAACCGTGTGGTAATAGAAGAACTAAACCAGATTTTTGACCCCATTTTGCTCTTCCAGCTGAAACATATTGATCAAATAATGCTTGCGCAGTATTTGAGAAGTCACCATATTGCGCTTCCCACATAACAAGCGTTTCTGGAGCGAATACGTTATAACCATACTCGTAACCAACAACAGCAGCTTCTGATAACGGACTGTTATGAACAGAGAATGAAGCGTTGATGTTTGGTAAGCGATGTAATGGTGAATATGTTTCATTTGTATCCGTATCGTGTAATACGATGTGACGATGCGCGAATGTACCACGTTGTGAATCTTGACCAGTTAAACGAATTGGCGTACCTTCTTGTAAAATAGAAGCGAATGCTAATGACTCAGCAAGTGCCCATTCAATTTTACCGTTCTCTTCAAGAGCGTCTTTACGGCGCTCAAGAATTTTCTTCACTTTCGGATATACGTTAAAGCCTTCTGGCCAAGATAGTAGACCTTCATTAATTGCACGAAGTGAATCAAGCTCAACACCAGTATCAATTGACTGAATGCCCTTTGCAACAACATCAGGCACTTTAACGTGAATTGTTGCATCGCTCGTATCAGCTGGCGGTACTTGTGCATAGTCAGATTTTAATTGCTCTTGCGTAAACTGTGTAATTGTTTCAATTTCATCTGCATTTAGAACACCAGCAGCTTGTAATTGATCTGCATAAATTGCTCTTACAGTTGGGTGATTTTTAATCTTTTTGTACACTTGTGGTTGTGTAACTGCTGGGTCATCCATTTCGTTATGACCGTAGCGGCGGTAACCAATTAAATCGATTAAGAAATCTTTTTTGAACAACATGCGATATTGAATTGCAAGATTAGCAGCAGCAAGACAAGCTTCTGGATCATCAGCATTGACGTGAACAATCGGGATATCGAAACCTTTTGCAAGGTCACTTGAATATTTCGTAGAACGAGAATCATAGCTATCAGTCGTAAAACCAACTGCATTGTTTGCAATAACATGAATTGTTCCGCCTGTTTGATACGCGTTCAATCTGCTTAAGTTTAGTGTCTCAGATACAATTCCTTGACCAGGGAATGCAGCATCACCGTGAACTAAAATTACGAATGATTTTGAAGTATCTTGTTCTGGAAGACCAGATTTTTTACGATTTTCTTGAGCCGCACGTGCGAAACCTTCTACAACGGGATTAACGAACTCAAGGTGACTTGGGTTATTTGCTAATGTAACGCGAGTGCTAACTTCCTCGTTACTAACGACTTGTTCTCTACCTAAATGGTATTTTACGTCGCCAGTCCAGCCAGAATTTGCTACTGCGCCTTCTATTTTTGCATGTTTGAACTCAGCAAACATGTGACTATATGGTTTTTCTAATACGTGTGCAAGTACGCTTAGACGACCGCGGTGAGCCATACCAATCATGACATCTTCTACGCCGTTTTTAGCACCTTCTAGCACAATTTCATCTAGAACGGGTACAAGCATATCAACGCCCTCGATAGAGAAACGCTTTTGCCCAACGAATGTTTTATGCAAGAATTGCTCGAAACCTTCAACAGCTGTTAAACGTTTTAAAAGAGCAGTTCGTTTTTGATTTGATAGTGGTTGACGCAATAAATTTGATTCCACCATTTGATGCAACCACGCGCGTTCTTCACTATCTTGTATATGAGAAAATTCATAAGCTAAAGTTTGTGTATACACTTCTTTTAATCTATGAATTACATCAAGTGCAGTGTGAATACCTTCTGGTGCATCTTGCCATACTGTTTTCGCTGGAATCGCTTTCAAATCAGCATCGCTCAGTTCGTTCATTGCTTTCTCAAGAAGAGATTGTCCATTTGCAGCATCTTCCATCGGATTGATGTGAGCCAACGTATGCCCGAAAGAACGAATCTGTTCAACAAGTTGAACGACTTTAAGAATTTTTTCAATGTTACCTGTG
The DNA here is from genome assembly GCF_027716745.1 of Bacillus cereus group sp. Bc010. Lineage (NCBI taxonomy): Bacteria > Bacillati > Bacillota > Bacilli > Caryophanales > Bacillaceae > Bacillus > Bacillus cereus group sp. Bc010. The sequence goes on along the minus strand of NZ_JAQFUY010000012.1, from coordinate 90,084 downwards.
TTTTGAGGAGAAAAATGTGTTGCTGTGTTGTCCCCTGTTACGACATCATCTTGAAACGAAGGAGCTCCAAAAATTTCAAAAAGCTCTTGTAATTCCGGATCAACAGAACCTGCTCCAGTTACGTAAAGATCATACTGTTCAATAACATAACCAAGGTTCGGACCGTGGAACTTGGCCCAAGGGTTTGTCGTTGTATTCTTCCTCGTCATTTGTTTAAACCTCCCAATGCATATAATCCTTTTTCCATACAAAAAGGTGCATTTTGCTCTTTTCAATAATTGATGAACCAATAATCAATGTAAATGTTTTTCTTTACTCTTATGTTATTACAATAATTTACATAATACCAAACACTATTACTTATCTGTTTTGTAAAAAAACATTCACAATAACTTATCACCCAAGTTAATCTTTCATGTTATAAAGTAATTTTACAGAAAAATAGGGTGGATATATTTGGTATACCTATACAAATAACTAAAATTGTTGCATGTAAATATAAGTATAATAGTTAGAATGTTTCGATAAAAATAAGTTCGAATTATGTATATTGAAATAATAAGCGCTTTCATTGATATTATACAACAATATAACGGAATATAGTATAAAAAATAAAAAATTATGAATTTATCGTAAACTTTATTTAGATAGTGTTAAATATTGAAAGGAAAGTGAAGGATTTCTACAAAAAAAGTTGCTAAACATAAAAAATGCTTCATAAACAGTTAGTTTCTATAAATATGACGAAAAACAGCGTAAAACCAATAACGTATTTCGTGGAATAAAGGGATAAATGAAATATTTTAAAAGGATAAAACAAATATGGAGATATTAAATTTTTAAAAAAGAGAGGTGGAGATATAGTAACAGTTATTTACATTGTTCCATGTTTCATTACAAAATAGACGTGCTGAAATTGAAAAAGTTTCTTCTATATAAATAGCGTGAATAATGATTAAAATGAATGTAAAGGAAACTTGACGTAAAGTTTCCTTTACGTATATACTTGGTATAAGGGAGGAGGGAGAAAATTCCTTGGAAAATAAAATGGTCGAATACCGAAAAAAATTTGGACTATCTCAAGAAAAATTGGCTGAGAAACTTGGCGTTTCCAGACAAACCATCATTTCAATTGAAAAAGGAAAATACGATCCGTCACTTCCGTTAGCATTTGAAATCGCGAAAACATTTCAGACGACGATAGAACATGTATTTATTTATGAAGGAAAAGAAGGGGAGGAATAAAGATGAACTATTCACAAAAGTACTTCGTTATCATGGGAATTATCTTTCTATTTATGAGTGGATTTATGATTCTAACAGGAATAATGACGCATTCTGCACCACCAACTCCAACTTATACAGTGCTTGCGATGATGATCATGTGCTTTTGCTTAAGCTACTTACATCCGCAATTTAAAGAAAAAGACGAGCGGATGAAATTAATTCGTTATAAAGGCATGTTCTTCAGCTTTTTTGCATTAACAGCGTATTATCTTCTTTTCTCTATTGGCTTAAACTTAAATGTTATTACACTATCTGCAGTTGAACTACTGAACATACTTATGGCACTCACGATGAGTACCGTCTTTATCTCGTTTGTTGTTTTGGCAAAAAGATATTAAGATGGAAGAGAGAAAGGAAGATTAACATATGCAAATGATGTATGCTTTTGGCATTGGGCTTGTATTATTTTTAGCCGTATTCTTATTTATTCGGAAAGACGTGCAAGGTGGGACGTTAACGAAACGAGGCTTTTATAAAATGATCGGCTGTTTAGTTGTTATGTTTATAGCGATTATCGTCATGATCGTTTTAATAAATCGGTCACTATAGAATATAAAAATGGAACCTTACAGCAGTAAGGTTTTTCTCTTTTTTTGTAAAATCCGAAAATTCCTACTAAATCCATTTACTGTATATAATGGATATTATATAATTTAATAAAATGATAGATAGGGAGAAGAGTATATGAATAAAAAAACTATCTTCTTTTTATTAACATGCCTACTACTTATAGCTAGTATTACTTATATAATATGTAACAAACGAGAACAAGTGCCACCTATGTTAGTATGGGAGGGGCAAGAATACTACATAACAAATGAACCGGCTAAAGCAGAAGAAGTGGGACAAAGGCTAGGAGAAATAACAAAGAAAATTGAAACAAGTGAAAAACCTATTAAAAATAGTGAATCCAACGTATTAAGCGAAAAAACAGAAGTATTCACAATGATAGAAGAAGAGGGGAATCCTCACTCACCCTTAATCATAAAGGAGCTTTATAGTGACGAGTATAGAGTAGTAAGACCGATGTTAAAGGTACTATAAAATAAAAAGGAGATCTATATGCAAACAGTAACTTCATATCCATGGTCATTAAGAAAAATGTTTGTTTTTTTCCTTTGCTTCATCCTTCCACCAATCGGCGCTATTTATATTTTGAGGAATAGAGAAGCACTACAAAAGAGAGACTTCATTTTATATGTATTATTTGCTGCTATTAATATATCGCTTTGGTTATCGCTTATGATTTTTGATCGGAGTATGTGGATGGTAGCGGGGCATTATGTGCTTGGAGCAATTGTTATTAGTGTTTCGAATATGAATAAGAGATAGGCCAGCAATCTTGAAGGTGTTGGTTTTTATTTTGGTATTTATATTGAATCTTTTTGAAATAGGGTTGCTAAATTCTATACCATAATTCATAAAGTGAGTGTATCGGTGAGAATAAGGGCTAATTAATTGAAGTGAATAAAATGAAAATTGGAGAAACATTCAGAAGCTGATGAGGTGTTTTATAATTCAAATATGTAGTAGCAAAAAATTAGCATTTAAATAAGGTGGAGTGTATGAGAAAATATTATAATTTAGATGAAATACATAAGTCTATAAATAACAAAAAATTCAAATGTGATGTGCTATTCATGTTTCAAAATGAAGGGTTAGACAATACAATTGATTACATAAAAGTATCGGGAATTTGTTTGAATAAGTACGGAAAAAATAAGTATAGGAAATATCTAGAAGAGATATTGGATGAATTGAAAGGACTATTAAGTGATTCTGAGATTGAAAAGATATTAAACTTAGAAAATGAAATCAAGTTATTTCAAGAGTTGATTGACAAAAATATTCAGTCAATGAATGATGTGATGAACTATTCTTTTTTTCAGAGTAAACATTTACTTGCCAATCTACTTGTTATGGGGCAAAGAATGGCCAATAGCGTAATATCCCAGAGTTCGGTCTTTACTTCAGGCGTATATGAAATAGGGATAGAGGCTTATTCGAAGGTATTATGGTATGTTCTTTTTAAAAAGAAATCGAGGATAACCAGTAATTTTGATTACTATGAAAGTATAGATAATCATATGGAGACAATACTTGCTAATGCTGCTATCGATTTTCAACTTGGTAATTTGATAGACGATTGGCAATTTGCTGGCACGAAGATTTTTAGAGATAAGAAAAAAATAAAAATTAGAATATCAGATGATAAAATGAAAGTTGATATTGCAAAAAACAGATACTTAACCACATTAGAAGCTAAGATGTCCAGGCAAGCCATAGAAAGTTACTCAAAAGGGTTTTCTACAACAAGAGCGCTTTTAAAAGATCTATACTTGAACTATGATAATGATCTTGAATTTATTAAACATTTTTTAAACATAGAAAATCCTACACAAATTGTGGATAATACTATCGGGATAAGTTTAGAAGATTTATGTCAGACTTATTTTAGTTTAAAAGAACTAGCATTCCAGCATAAAGTGTCTTTTGAGAGAAACATGGAATTAAGAAATGACTCATTTGAACGTAATATAAAAGTGTGTCATTATAATGAAATCTATAATCTTTTAGATTCAAAAGGAATATCTAGGGGGAAAATTAGTGAATTAATTAGATTAATTACGTTCTCTAAGGAATCTGAGAGCATTTTTGAAACTCCTCTTATTCAAATAGATGAAAATAGATATGCTATAATTCCTCAAATAACGTTTACATTAAATATAACTAGCTCAATAATGAGACTAATGTCTAAAAAATCTATCTTAAGTGAAAAGGGTTATGGTTATGAAAAAAAATTGAGGAATCTAGTAGAGAAAAATACTAATTTAAGATTTCTTACTAACATTAAGGATACTGATGATAAATACGAACTTGATGGAGTATTTCATATGGGAAAAACCTTGTATCTGTGTGAAATAAAAAATTTCTCCCATATAATTAATTCGTATGAATACTATAAACTGAGATTTAAAATTGATGAAGCACTCAATCAAATGGAACGTATTTCTGATTTTTATACACAAGCAGACAATCTCTTGGATTTGTGTAAATATTTAAACTTGAATGTAAGTGACATAGACCAAATTAAGAGAATCATTGTAATTTCGCCTTTTTTAGGTGAAACAATCAATAGAAACGAAATTAACGTTACTGAAGGTATTCTAATGAGGAACTTTTTTAAACAAGTTTACCCTAAAGTGTTCGAAACTTCTGGAAATCAGTTGAGATCATATTCGACTATAAAAGAGTTTGTGGTATACGAGGAGAATGGACTAACAGATAAGAATTTTAATTTACTCATGGAAGAAAACCCTTACATAAAAACTGAAAGGAAACGATTTAAAAAGGGGTTTAAAACATATAAACCATGGAATATGAGTATACAGTTTAATGAATTAAAACAGCCAAATATAAGTTTTAAAAAAAGAGGTAATTTATAGAGGGATGGTTCGAGTATTACAGTTGGAAATGCTTCAATCAAATTATATTGATAAGCTAGCTGATAAATTATCAATCAGAACAGATAAATTAAAAAGGTATTAGATTAATCGCACTTTTCATACTTATTTGAAGGTGGAACAGATTTAATTGAGCTTTATTAAGAATTATTTATCTTGAAACAAAGTAATGTATATAATAATTCATATTTATTGTTAAATTTTCGCTAAATCGTGCTTTTTTAATCTAGAAATAAAAACAACTTCTATTATATTGGCTTTATAAATAATAAATAGACTGTAATAGCTGCAAAGAAAAGTGTGCTTTTGTATACAGGTGAAGATGGATTTATTATAATTACAGTATTTGTATATCGATATTGCTCTGTTTTATCTATTCAATTTTTATTTATAATGAAGAAATGCCGAAAAGTAAGCGCAACAGAACCCCCCTTGACTATCAAGGGGGCATATGATCCCGACTGGCCTCGAACCAGCGACCTCCACCCTGTCAAGGTGGCGCTCTCCCTGCTGAGCTACGGGATCTTCAAAAATGCGTATGTAATAGAATCTTTACTCATTATGTTAAAGCAATTATATATAATTAACTGAAATTTTACAATATTTTTATAGTAATCTTTTTAACAGGAAGAATTTGGAGTTAATTTAGTAGTGTATTAAGGAATATGTAGGTAGAGAATGTAATGAAAAGTGGGTTCAAATAGAGCGGTTATATTATTTTTTTCGATACCAATCTAAAGGACCTTCATCACTCAAATCAACAAGAAAAGGGAATAAGAAGTGTAAAGGTAAGCTTAAAAGTTCTGGCATAGCGTTTATGGTTTTCTTTGATAAATATTGCCTTCCAAAACAATAGGGACAATCTTTTTCAAATGTCAAGAGTATCGACCATACATCTTTTACTTTCCACTTCGTTTTACAATACGTACAACGCGCCATGGAGTTCCTCCTCATTATAAGTTTTCTTCTAGTATATTCCATTCTATTGTACGAAAGTCATTTGTATTTGGTGTGATAAAATGTAAGTTGTTTTATTTTTATGTGAGTTTATTTAGTTATTTATGATCCTTTACATATCGTTTGCTATTTTTGCAGGATGATAGATTTTCAGTTTCAATATGCAAACTGGCCAATATATCCTTTTTACAATTTACTTAAAATCATGTATAACAGAGATACAAGATTATTTTACCCCGCTATTTGCGGGCAGTAAGATCCACCTCAAAACTCAGCGAAAGCAAAGAGGTTAAGTGGGGGATGAAGCCCCCCCACTGATTAAAGTTTCACTTTATAATTATTCAGAAGTAGAGGGAGAATTATTGTAATGGTAAGGAAAACGTTCAAGATGCGCGTATCTAAAAATAGAACGATTTCAATTAATGGCTCAATTCTTGATGTGGATGTTACACATGATGAGTTTTTGCAAGAGTTTGTTGAGTGGGTCGATTCTAAAGGTTGGTCGTTTATGGGGATGACAGATGAGATTACACCTGAGGAAGCTAGTCAAAATTTAATAGATTCATTAATTGATGAGAAGGATAAGAAAGAATAATTCTTTCTTATTTTTTATTGTATATTTATGTTATTTATCGTAAAAGTATGATATAGTAAAAAACAGTGAATATTCTTCCAATTTAATACAAATTACATATAGATTGGTATATTCAGTTTTTAAGCTGTGAGAGTATAGTGAAAAGGGAGAGTCATATGGTAAATCTTAAGAAAATTTTGGCTTTTATTACCGTTATTTGTTTATTTTTTTTGACACCTATGACGTTACGTGCTGAGACGAATGTTGGAGTGAATCCAGAACAAGTGGCACCACCACCTAAGGAAGGGCCAAATGTTTTTAGTCAGTTTGCAACTACGATTGATGCGAAAACTGGAGATATTTTGTATGATAAAAACGCACATCATCGTGCATTTCCGGCTAGTATGACGAAAGTGTTAACGGCGATTTTACTTATGGAGCATACGAAGCCAGAGGATCAATTTACGTTTTCACAATTAGCATTAGATCAAGAGAAGAGTAATTATCAAATTGAGTTTCAACCTGGTGAGACGATTAATAGAAATACTGCACTTATGATTTTAATGGTGCTAAGTGCGAATGATGTGTCATATGCAATCGCAGAGCGTATTGGCGGAAGTGTTGAGAATTTCGCTAATATGATGAATGAGAGAGCGAAGCAATTAGGGGCTACCGATAGTCATTTTGTAACACCAAATGGATTGCATGATCCGAACCATTATACTACACCATATGATATGGCTATGATTACGAGAGGTGTGCAAAAGTACCCTGAGATTTTGCAAGCGATGAATACGAAAAGGACGACAGTTACGACATCTAGGCAGACGGTGTCTATTTTTAATAAATCTACTTATTTTGAAAATCCATTTAGTATTGGCGGTAAGACAGGTTTTACAAATGAAGCGCGCAATACGCTCGTTCTATTAAATGAGAAGGATGGAAATCGTATTATAAATGTAGTAATGGCTTCTCAAAGACCTGAAATTTATGAAGATTTAAAGCAGATGGCGGACTATTCTTTTGGTCAATTTGTGAAGCAAACTGTACTAGATAAACATAGTTGGCATCAAAAGACAACGTATTTAAATAAAGATATTGATAGCGAGCTTGAAAAAAGTGCAGAAGTGATGCTTAAGAAAGATGAAGGAAAAAATGTGAGGACGATTTTCCGTGCGGCTTCATTAGATAAAGATTCTTTGTATCATAAAGGAATTCATCGTGGTGAGGTAGTTGGTGCAGTTGATATTACGAAAAATAATCAAACAATTGCGACGGTAAATGTTCTTTCTAAAGAAGATGTTACTTTTGCGATGCCTAAAAAAGATACAGCTGAGCCTGAAGTAAATAAATCAAATGTGAAAATAATAAGTATTGGAATAGGCGCTGCTGTACTATTTGGAGCCATTTTATTTGTAGTGCTACGCCGAAATACAAAAGGAATGAAGTCAGAAGAAAAATAAATTACTAGTTTAAAGGGCTGTGAAGAGAATTTGTCACAGTCCTTTTTATATTGGAAATAACTAATAATTGTAAATTTTCTTATTGCATTTCCATTTCGTTCGTTATATTATTTACTTGTGTTCTTGTTAAAGAACGAAGGTGAATATTGCATACTTCAAATAATATAAAACAACGGAGAGGGAGAGAAACGATGAAATTAATTTGGAAGGTGATTAGCAACATTATCTCATTTGTTTTATTTGTATTAATGGTTTGCTTAGCTTTTGTAGTTATTTCTTCAAAAGCTAGCGGTGGGGATCCAACGGTGATGGGATATCAATTTAAATCAGTGTTATCAGGATCGATGGAACCGACTTTTTTAACAGGATCAATCATTGCGATAGAGCCAAAGAAAGATGGTTCTAAATATCAAAAAGGTGATGTGATTACCTTTAAAGAGAAAGATCAAAAAATTATCACTCACCGTATTATCGGTGTGAAAGATACAAATGGAAAAGTCATGTATGAAACAAAAGGGGATAACAATAATGGCCCAGATTTAGAACCAGTACTTGCGGAGAATGTAATTGGGAAATATGCAGATATTACAGTTCCTTATGCAGGATATGCATTAAATTATGCTAGTTCAAAGGCTGGAGCTGCTTTGCTTCTTATTATTCCAGGAGTCTTTTTATTAGGCTATTCCGCGATTTCTATTTTTAGTGTGATTCGCAGTATTGACGGAGAAAAGAAAGAGAAAAAGGTAGAACAATCCGTCTAGTTCGTTTGGTTATACTTTCCGGTTAGGAAGTTGACAAATATATAGAATAAGGGGATATGGACATGACTTTAAAGAAAAAATTAGGGATGGGTATCGCATCAGCAGTACTAGGAGCAGCATTAGTTGGTGGAGGAACATTTGCATTTTTCAGTGATAAAGAAGTGTCAAACAATACATTTGCGTCAGGTACACTTGATTTAGCAATCAATCCAACAACAGTTGTTAATGTATCAAATTTAAAACCTGGCGATACAATTACAAGAGATTTTAAACTAGAAAATAAAGGATCTTTAGATATTAAAAAAGTTCTATTGAAAACAGATTACAATGTAGAAGATGTGAAGAAAGATAATAAAGATGATTTTGGTAAACATATTAAAGTAACATTCTTAAAAAATGTAGACAAGCATGAAACAATCGTAAAAGAAACAACGCTAGATAAATTGAAAGGTGACACACTTACAGCGGTAGATAATGATCTATCTGCTTGGTTCTGGGATGAAAAAGGTATTTCTGCAGGTAAGTCTGATAAATTTACAGTGAAATTTGAGTTTGTTGATAATAAAAAAGACCAAAACCAATTCCAAGGCGATAAATTAAATCTAACTTGGACGTTTGAGGCACAGCAAACAGAAGGTGAAACAAAATAATAATAAAAAAGGGCTATCAAATTGATAGCCCTTTTTCTATTTTTCTAGTATATAGCTATCATTTTGTATCGTTCTTTATTATAATAAAGATATTGTTCTGTATAAAGAACGTAATGTTCGATGGGAGAGATTAAGATGCTGAAAAGACCGCGTAATTTAAAAAAGATGCTTATATTGCCGTGTATGTGCTCTATTACGTTTTATTTAGGATCTCAAATTATGACGCATACAGAAGCGGCATTCATTCATGAAACGAAAGTGGAAGCCGCTCTTTCTACAGCGATTATATTTCCAAAAACAGTTGATACGTTAAAAGAGGAAGCTGAGCAACATAAACAGTCTATTGAGCATGAGTATGGAGAAATGAAGGAGAAGTTGGTAGTAACTTCTATCGAAGAAATAGAACAAGCAATTGTTGTATGGCAACAAGGACGTGAGAAAATTGCTTCTGAGGAGGAAGCTTTACAGAATGTATATACTGCGATAGAAGCTCCTTATAATCAAATACAAGAAGAATTAAAAGTGAATAAAAGTGAATCGATTCAACAAGTAGCCCTATATGTGAATGAAGGTTTTCGCAGTATAAAAGAGAAAAGAGATTATATTGTGAAAGAAGTTAGTTTGCAAGCTATTGATGAACAAATTCAGGCTCTTGATAAACAATTAAAAGATGCAATAGATACAGAGAAAAAAGCGGAAGAGCAGAAAAAAGTAGAAGAACAGAAGAAAATAGAGGATCAGAAAAAGGAAGAAGAACAGAAAGAAGAAGAAGAACAGAAAAAAGTAGAAGAACAGAAAAAAGCAGAAGAACAGAAAAAAGTAGAAGAACAGAAAAAAGTAGAAGAACAGAAACAAGTAGAAACAGCTAAAAAACCTGAACAAGGAGCTCATGAGAAGGATACGGCCATTGATCATAACGAGAAAAAATCAGAATAAACTGACGAATGTTATGAAAAAGAATGATGTATATGGGTGTGAGGGAGTACTTGCCCTCGCACTTATTGTGTTTCTTAAAATATAAACGTAATAATTCAGAAAAAACAAATAAATATTGAGAAATAAAAATAATTGAAAATACTAATAAATATTTGTTGTATTTATAGAGTTCTGTTCGTTATAATGAACTTAGGATTTCTAAAAGAGAACGAACATTAGCTAAGCTAATATAGTTTTCTTTATATCTCTTATTGAAAAATAAGAGACAAAAATATAAAAAAACAGCTAGGGGGAATTGATTGTGAGTCTGAAAAAGAAATTAGGTATGGGAGTTGCATCAGCAGCACTGGGGTTATCTTTAATTGGTGGAGGAACGTTTGCATTCTTTAGCGATAAAGAAGTATCAAATAATACATTTGCAGCTGGGACGTTAGATCTTACATTAAACCCTAAAACGCTTGTGGATATTAAAGATTTAAAACCAGGGGATTCTGTTAAGAAGGAGTTCTTATTAAAGAACGATGGTTCTTTAACAATTAAAGACGTTAAATTAGCGACAAAGTATACTGTGAATGATGTAAAAAAAGATAATGCTGGTGAAGATCTTGGTAAGCATATTAAAGTGAAATTCCTTTGGAACTGGGATAAACAAAGTGAGTCTGTATATGAAACAACTCTAGCAGATTTACAAAATACGGATCCAGATGTTATAGCTAAAGACGTCTTTGCTCCTGAATGGGCTGAGAATGGTGGTTTATTACCACAAACAGAAGACTATTTATGGGTACAATTTGAATTTGAAGATAACGGGAAAGATCAAAATATTTTCCAAGGTGATTCATTGAATTTAGAATGGACATTCAATGCTAGCCAAGAAGAAGGCACTGAAAAATAATAAAAAAAGCGGGGCCCCCCCCGCTTTTTTTATTATACAATTCGTCATAAAGAAAAAAGAAGTGCCGGTTGTAAGCACTTCTTTCTATTTATTATTTTTGATCGTGCTTCCATTTTGTAAATTCAAGAAATTCACGAAATTGTTCTTTGGAGACACCGGAGCTCATCGCATCTTTAACGAGTTGTGTCCATTCGGAGTCTAAGTGATTTTCCCTTGTTGTTTCATCATGAAGTAAAGTATCAACTGGAATTTGTAGAACTGCTGCGATCTTTTCAAGAAACTGAATGGAAGGGTTTTTTTGTAAATTTCGTTCTATAGAACTAATGTAAGATTTAGCAACACCAGCTTTTTCGGCAAGTTCAGTTAATGAAATACCTTTTTGTAAGCGAAGGCGTTTTATACGTTCTCCAATCATATTTGCGCACCTTTCTCTCAATATGTCGTCGTCTTATGATGTCATTATTATAACATAAACTTCGCTAAAAAGAACAAACCTATTGAGCCTGACTAGATGGTTTCATACGTTGGAAAAAATGTTCGATATCTTGTAGTGCAATGCCAGCGTCTAGAGCTTCAAGTATTAAATCAATCCATTCTTGATCCAATGCGTCAGTCTTATCTTTGTACAAATGTAATTCCTCCCTAATTATCGGTCATAACTGCTGCTACAGAATACGTGATAATGCAATCGGATTTTGTATTTATGTAGTGAATTATCAAATATTTTGTAGATAAAACAAAGATAAAATCCCCATTAAATTCCCTCTATGGCGATTATAAAGTTTCTGACAAATATTTTCAATATTTTCAGAAAACATTGTTGAATTGTGATATACTCGTATGCTAACTATGAAATTTTTACAAATATATTAAAAACATTACATAATATGACTAAATATTGAAAAAATATTGAATTTTTAATAAAATTCAATTTGTAATACATATTATTTATTAGGGGAGGAAATAAGGGATGAGCAAGAAACCGTTCAAAGTTTTATCATCAATCGCTTTGACAGCTGTATTAGGCCTTTCGTTCGGAGCTGGTACTCAATCTGTATACGCTGAAACGCCTGTGAATAAGACAGCAACGAGCCCAGTTGATGATCATTTAATTCCGGAAGAACGTTTAGCAAATGCACTAAAAAAACGTGGGGTAATTGATTCGAAGGCTTCAGAGACTGAAACAAAGAAAGCTGTCGAAAAATACGTAGAGAACAAAAAAGGTGAAAATCCTGGGAAAGAAGTAACAAATGGGGACCCACTTACGAAAGAAGCATCTGACTTTTTAAAGAAAGTGAAAGATGCGAAAGCAGATACGAAAGAAAAGTTAGATAAACCTGCAACAGGAACACCTACTGCGACAGGCCCAGTTAAAGGCGGCTTAAATGGTAAAGTACCAACATCTCCGGCAAAGCAAAAAGCGTATAACGGTGATGTGCGTAAAGATAAAGTACTCGTTTTACTTGTAGAGTACGCTGACTTTAAACATAACAATATCGATAAAGAACCTGGTTATATGTATTCTAACGATTTTAACAAAGAACATTATGAAAAAATGTTATTCGGTGATGAGCCATTCACATTAGATGATGGAAGTAAAATCGAAACGTTTAAACAATATTATGAAGAGCAATCTGGCGGTAGTTACACAGTGGATGGAACGGTTACAAAATGGTTAACAGTTCCTGGTAAAGCTGCTGATTACGGTGCAGATGCTGCAAGCGGCGGTCATGATAATAAAGGACCGAAAGGACCACGTGATTTAGTAAAAGATGCATTAAAAGCAGCTGTAGATAGCGGTATTGATTTATCTGAGTTCGACCAATTCGATCAATACGATGTAAATGGTGATGGTAATCAAAATCAACCGGATGGTTTAATCGATCACTTAATGATTATCCATGCAGGTGTTGGACAAGAAGCTGGCGGCGGTAAATTAGGTGACGATGCAATTTGGTCACATCGCTGGACAGTTGGACCAAAACCATTCCCAATTGAAGGCACACAAGCGAAAGTTCCATATTGGGGCGGAAAAATGGCAGCATTCGACTATACAATTGAACCAGAAGATGGCGCAGTTGGTGTATTCGCACATGAATACGGTCATGATTTAGGTCTTCCAGATGAATATGATACACAGTATAGTGGTCAAGGTGAGCCAATTGAAGCTTGGTCTATTATGAGTGGTGGAAGCTGGGCTGGTAAGATTGCTGGAACAACGCCAACGAGTTTCTCGCCACAAAATAAAGAATTTTTCCAAAAAACAATCGGTGGTAACTGGGCAAATATCGTAGAAGTAGATTACGAGAAATTAAATAAAGGTATCGGTCTAGCGACGTATTTAGATCAAAGTGTAACGAAGTCAGATCGTCCAGGTATGATTCGTGTTAACCTACCGGATAAAGATGTTAAAACAATTGAACCAGCATTTGGTAAGAAGTATTATTACAGCACAAAAGGTGACGATCTTCATACAAAGATGGAAACACCGCTGTTTGATTTAACGAATGCAACGACTGCGAAATTTGATTTCAAATCGTTATATGAAATTGAAGCAGAGTATGACTTCCTTGAAGTACATGCTGTAACAGAAGATGGTAAACAAACGTTAATTGAAAGACTTGGGGAGAAAGCTAATAGTGGAAATGCAGATTCGACAAATGGAAAATGGATTGACAAATCATATGACTTAAGCCAATTCAAAGGTAAGAAAGTAAAATTAACATTTGATTACATTACTGATGGTGGTTTAGCATTAAATGGATTTGCTCTTGATAATGCTTCATTAACAGTAGATGGTAAAGTAGTATTCTCTGATGATGCAGAAGGTACACCACAATTTAAATTAGATGGCTTTGTTGTATCTAATGGAACTGAGAAGAAAAAACATAACTATTATGTAGAGTGGAGAAATTATGCTGGTGCAGATAATGCATTGAAATTTGCACGCGGTCCAGTATTTAACACTGGTATGGTCGTATGGTATGCGGACTCTGCTTACACAGATAACTGGGTTGGTGTACATCCAGGACACGGTTTCCTTGGCGTAGTTGACTCTCACCCAGAAGCAATTGTAGGAACTTTAAATGGTAAACCGACAGTTAAGAGTAGTACACGATTCCAAATCGCTGATGCAGCGTTCTCATTTGATAAAACGCCAGCTTGGAAAGTTGTATCTCCAACGCGTGGAACATTTACGTATGATGGCTTAGCAGGCGTACCGAAGTTTGATGATTCTAAAACGTATATTAATCAACAGATTCCAGATGCAGGACGTATTTTACCGAAGCTTGGTTTGAAATTTGAAGTAGTAGGACAAGCTGATGATAATTCTGCAGGTGCTGTTCGTTTATATCGTTAATACAGTAAAACTACCGAAAGATTTTTCTTTCGGTAGTTTTTTTGTGAGCAATGAATTTTATATACAAAAAGAAATTATATATAATGTAACTTTACGAATAGAAATTTATTGTATATGAAGTCTATATAAATAATGAAAGAATTGGATAAAAATAGTGGGAGAAGGTGAATGAATGAGTATTTCTTCTATTGTAAATAAACAAAAGGCATATTTTTATAATGGCTATACGAGAAGTGTAGAAGTGAGAAAGAATAATTTGAAGAAGCTTTATGAAGGCGTTCAGCGTTTTGAACAAGAAATATTTCAGGCGTTAAAATTAGATTTAAATAAGTCAGTTCATGAGTCATTTACAACGGAAGTGGGATATGTATTAAAAGAAATCTCTTTTCAATTGAAGCATATTTCATCGTGGAGTAAACCGAAGCGTGTTCGAACAGCGCTCACTCATTTTGGATCAAAGGGGAAAGTAGTGCCTGAACCGTATGGTGTGACACTTATTATTGCACCGTGGAACTATCCGTTTCAATTAGCAATTGCACCGCTTGTAGGAGCGCTAGCAGCCGGAAATACAATCGTTTTAAAACCGTCGGAGTTAACGCCAAACGTTTCCAAAGTGATTACGAGGATGTTAGAAGAATTATTCCAAGAAGAGCTTGTAGCGGTAGTAGAAGGCGGCGTTGAAGAGAGTACAGCTTTGCTGAAGGAACCATTTGATTATA
This sequence comes from Bacillus cereus group sp. Bc010, assembly GCF_027716745.1. Lineage (NCBI taxonomy): Bacteria > Bacillati > Bacillota > Bacilli > Caryophanales > Bacillaceae > Bacillus > Bacillus cereus group sp. Bc010. The sequence goes on along the minus strand of NZ_JAQFUY010000012.1, from coordinate 75,017 downwards.
TTTTCTTCACAGGTAGTGTGGGCGTTGGGAAAGTTGTCATGGAAGCAGCAGCAAAACAGTTGACGCCGCTTACGTTAGAACTTGGCGGGAAAAGTCCATGTATTGTACATAAAGATGCAAAAATAGATGTAACAGCAAGAAGGATTGTGTGGGGAAAGTTTTTAAATGCAGGGCAAACGTGTGTAGCGCCTGATTATATGTATGTGCATGCTTCAGTGAAAGAACAGTTAATTGAAGCGTTGCGACATGAAATTGAGGAGCAGTACGGAAAAGAGCCGCTGCACAATGATAATTATGTACGAATTGTGAGTGAACGTCATTTTGAACGTTTATGTACGTTTTTGAAAGATGGTAAAACTGTAATTGGCGGGAACTATAAAAAAGAAACTTTACATATAGAACCAACAGTGTTAACTAATGTTACATGGGAAAGTGCTGTTATGGAAGACGAAATTTTTGGTCCGATTTTACCAATTATAGAATACGACAACATAGAAGATGTAATTGACACGATTCAGCAACACCCGAAGCCGTTAGCGTTATATGTATTCTCTGAAGATAAAGGAGTGCAAAAGAAAGTAACGAGTAATATTTCGTATGGCGGAGGCTGTATTAATGATGTCGTCTATCATCTTGCAACGCCATATTTACCTTTTGGGGGCGTCGGAAGTAGTGGATTAGGGAGTTATCATGGGGAAGAAAGTTTTCGGACTTTTTCACATTATAAAAGCATTTTAGCCCAATCTACGGCATTCGATATGAAAATTCGTTACTCTTCTACAAAAAGTGCTTTAAAATTCATACGAAAGTTGTTAAAATGATGATGGTGTTTATCAGTAGGCGTAGCCGTATGATAATAGCCCCTTCGGAATGGAAGGGGTTTTTCTGTTCGACATTATGTATCATGCGAAAATGAATCAAACATACTACATAAAGAATAGAAGTGAACGCTTGCTAAATAACCATTTTTGTTTGGATCGAAACAAAAAATAGTCTATAGAACATAAATATTTATTCATGAATATAAAAATTTAAATTTGAGATAGATAGGACGGGAAAATGAAAAAGATTATTAAAGTTGAAGCAGTAGAAAAACATTTTGGAAATCAAGTGATTATCCCACCGCTTTCTTTAGATATTAAAGAAGGGGAATTTTTAACTATTTTAGGGCCGAGTGGTTGCGGGAAAACGACGTTACTTCGTATGATCGCAGGATTTGAAACGCCAACTAAAGGGAATCTTTTATTAGATGATGAAAAGATTAACGATTTGCCACCATATAAGCGTCATATGAACCTAGTGTTCCAACATTATGCGCTATTCCCACATATGAATGTGGAGAAAAATATTTGTTTCGGTATGAAAATGCAGAAAGTACCGGCAGCAGAGCAGAAAGAGCGTGCTGAAGAGGCAATGCGTTTAACGCAGTTACTTGAGTTCCGTAATCGTAAACCTGCAAAGCTTTCTGGTGGACAGCAGCAGCGTGTAGCAATTGCGAGAGCGATTGTAAATAACCCGCGTGTATTATTACTAGACGAGCCACTTGGGGCGTTAGACTTTAAGTTAAGAAAAGACTTGCAACGTGAATTAAAAAACTTACAACGTAATTTAGGAATTACGTTCATATACGTAACGCACGATCAAGAAGAAGCGATGAGCATGAGTGATCGTATCGTTGTTATGAATAAAGGCCATATTGAACAAATCGGAACGCCGAAAGAAATTTATAATAAGCCGAAAACGTTGTTCGTTGCGACATTTATCGGTGAAAATAATATTGTGAAAAACGGGGAAGGCTATGTAGCAATTCGCCCTGAAAATGTAAAAGTGCGTTCGGTTGAAGAGCCAATTTTAAAAGAATACCACCTTGGCCATATTGAAGACATTGAGTTTGTTGGAAATATGGAAAAGCTTTATGTACGTGATGAGAAAACATCAGAATTACTAATGGCATATCAAACTGCTGAAGAAGCAGCACAGTGGAGCATTGGAGATAATGTATACGTAGGCTGGGAGCAAGAGGACGAGGTGACCTTAAATTGAAAAAAGGGAAATTACTCGCACTACCTACAGTCGCATGGCTGTTAATCTTCTTCCTAATTCCCCTTCTGTTTGTATTGGCATTTGCCTTCATGCAGCGCGGAGCATATGGGACAGTGGAAATGCAATTTACATTAGAGAACATAGCACGTGTATTTGACCCATTATATATGGGGACGTTATGGGAAACAGTGAAAATTGCGGTTATTACCACAGTAATATGTTTACTGATCGGTTATCCATTTGCATATACAATTACAATTGTTGATCGCAAATATCGTTCGATTCTTTTATTATTGGCAACGATCCCGTTTTGGATTAACTTCCTTGTTCGTTCTTACGCATGGATTGTTATTTTACGTTCACAAGGTCTTGTAAACACATTGCTATTGAAGCTAGGTATTATTAGTGAACCTTTAAATTTACTATATAATACACCTTCTGTCATACTCGGAATGGTATATTCTTTATTACCATTTATGATTTTACCAGTGTATGCAGCGATTGAGCAGCTTGATAAGCGTAAGCTAGAAGCAGCTTATGATTTAGGGGCAACACCAGTAAAGGCATTTTGGAATGTTACAGTACCAATGACGATGTCAGGGATTGCTACCGGTTCTATTTTAGTGTTTGTTTCTTCTATCGGAATGTTTGTTGTATCAGACGTTATGGGTGGATCGAAAGTAGCATTAATCGGAAACGTAATTCAAAATCAATTCTTAGGAGCGCGTGATTGGCCGTTTGGATCTGCGTTATCTATGATTGTTGTTCTATTCTCTGTTCTGTTAATTTACTTATATTATCGTGCAACGAAAGTATATAAATATGATGGGAACGGAGGGGAATAGGCAAAGATGAAGAAGTTTTTAGTTTCTTATTCTTGGTTAATTTTATTGTTCTTGTATTTTCCAATGATGGTTTTAATGGTGTATTCCTTCAATGATTCTCGCATTAATGCGGAATGGGAAGGATTCACATTCCATTGGTATACAGATTTATTTCAAAAACAAGATGTTATTGATGCGTTTGTAAATAGTATGACGATTGCGGTCGTAACGACAATTGTAACGACAGTTCTTGGTGTGATTTTCGCAATTGCATTACATCGTTATAAATATCGTTATGAAGGTGCGATTAACGGTCTTGTATATTTACCAATTTTAATCCCTGATATTTTAATGGGATTATCTTTACTTATTTTATTTAGTCAATTAGGTATGGAGCTTGGTAAAACAACAATTATTATTGCACACATTACATTTAGTATTTCATTTGTTGTCGTTATTTTAGCAGCACGCCTTTCTGGTATGGGACGTGATTTAGAAGAGGCTGCGAATGATTTAGGAGCAACGCCGTGGCAAACGTTTCGTTATGTAACGTTTCCAGCAATTGCACCAGGAGTTATTTCTGCTGCATTATTAACATTCACATTATCAATTGATGATTTTGTAATTAGTTTCTTCGTATCAGGACCAGGATCAACAACATTGCCATTATACATTTACAGTATGGTTAAGCGCGGAGTATCACCAGAAATTAATGCACTTTCTACAATTTTAATTGTGGCTATCGTAGGATTAATGGTTCTATCTGAAATCTTCCGTAACAAAGGTGCAGATGGTGAAGAAAACTCTGGAGGACACCTTCCTTTATAATACGAACGATATAGAAAGTACGAGGAGGTAATAAAATCGATGAAATTAATGAAAAGATTAGCAGGCGCAGCAATTAGCTTTAGCCTTGTTGCTGGTGTACTTGCTGGTTGTGGTGAAAAAAAAGAAGAGTTAAACATTTATAGCTGGGCTGACAATTTTGATGAGCAAGTGTTAAGAGATTTTGAAAAGAAATATAACGTGAAAATTAACTATGATAAGTATGCAAGTAATGAAGAAATGCTTGCGAAATTACAAGCAGGTGGCGCGAAGTATGATTTAATTCAGCCGTCTGATTACATGGTTAAAACAATGGCGAAAATGGATTTATTAGCGCCGTTAGATAAAAAGAATATCCCAAATATCGAAAACATGATTTCTAATTTCAAAACACCTGCATTTGATCCAGAGAATAAATATTCTTTAGTATATACTTGGGGCGTAACAGGTATTGCATACAATAAAAAGTATGTGAAGGAAGCACCTACAAGCTGGGCTGACTTATGGAATGAGAAATATAAAGGGCATGTAACTTTATTAAATGATTCTCGTGAAGTGTTAGGAATGGGTCTTAAGAAGCATGGATTTTCAAACAGCACGAAAGACGATGCACAGTTAAAGACAGCAGCAACTGATTTACAGAAGCTACTTCCAAACTTATTAGCATTTGATACAGATAATATTAAACAAAAATTCATTACAGAAGATGCTTGGATCGGAACAGTTTGGTCTGGGGATGCAGCATTTATCGCAAAAGATAATAAAGATGTAGAGTACGTTGTGCCAAAAGAAGGCGGCACAATTTGGGCTGATACGTTAGCAATTCCAAAAGGTGCGAAAAACAAAGAGCTTGCAGAGAAGTTTATGAACTACTTATTAGATGAAAAAGTAAGTGTGAAAAACTACGAGTCAATTGGATACAGTAATCCAAATGAAAAAGCTCACCCTCTTCATAGTAAAGAATATCGTGAAAACCACATGATCTTCTTAACGAAAGAAGAATTAGATCGCACTGAATGGCTTGTTGATGTAGACGATAAGCTAAAAGACTACGATCGTTACTGGACAGAGTTAAAAACAAAAGGTAAATAAGTGAGAAAATGCGGTTTCTAAAGTAGAAATCGCATTTTTTCATAGTAGGAGGAAATCGTTTGAAAAAGAAGTTGCATCAATATGAGGTAATGTGTATCGGTTTATTATTTGCTGTATTTGGCATTGTTGCTTGGAGAGTACATGCTGGTGGTGTTACAGTGATGGATACATATGTCAGAGGGTTAGTAAAAGGATTACAAACTGAAAGTTCGCTTACATTTTTCTCACACTATACAAAATTAGGGTCTGCCATTGGGATCGTAACTACGCTCGTTATAAGTTTACTTGTTTTTTGGAGAAAACGTTACTATGCTGCGATGATCGTATATCCAGTGGGCATCTTAATAACCCATCTTGTGAATAAAGGGATAAAAGAAATTATGAAAAGGGATCGTCCGTCGCTAAATGAAGCGTTGGATGCACTTGGATATAGCTTCCCTAGTGGACATGCGATGTTATCTATTATGACATTCGGATTTCTTGCTTATATCATTGCGGCAAATTTGAAGAGTGTAACAGGGAAATATATGATAACCATTTTGATGGGAATAATCATTGTATCGATTGGATTAAGTAGAGTCATTTTAAATGTACATTATCCAACTGATATTTTAGCAGGCTACTGCGTAGGTGGTATTTTATTAATTATGGCGATTTATTACCATCGTTTACTTACTGAGAGGTTTGGTCTTAATAAAGAGAGATAGAAAAACGTCTAGAAAAACTATTATTATAGTTTTTCTAGACGTTTTTTGTTTGTATGAAGATGTGATACAGTATAAGTGACAATTGAATGATGTAAAGTAGGTGGAAATGTGTGAAAACAAATGTACATAAAGTAGATAAGTGGGGAAAATTAGGAGCTTTTTTGTATCAGTTCCGTTATACAGTAATAGTAGCATTACTATTGGTTGCGATAGCACTCGGTATATTCGCACCAAAGCTACCAGGCATATTAGGTGGTGATGGCTTCCAAACGGAAGGGGACTACCAGAAAACGAAAGAAATTTTAGATAAAGATTTTAAGAGGTCTCAAGATACACTTCTACTCGTTTTTGAAAAAAATAAGGGCGTTTCACATGAGGAATTTCAAAAGCAAGTAGAGGGGATTGTAAAAAATGTACAAGAAAAAGAGATATATGAATCTTTTCATCATCCAGTGCAAAATAAAGAAATGTTACAAGATGATATCGGCTATGCGACAATTTTATTTTCCGGGAAAACAAATAAAGAACGAATGGAAAAGACATTACAATTTGCTGATAAAATCGAAAAGAAAAGTAATGCAGCATTAAAAGTAACACCTACAGGGTTTCCGAAAATTAACAAAGAGATTAATGAAAGAACGCAAAATGATTTAAAAGTAGCAGAGATGATTGGGTTACCAATTGCATTTCTCGTATTACTATTTTCATTCGGTAGCCTTTTGGCATCTATTTTACCAATCGTAAATGGGGCACTTAGTGTTATTAGTACGATGGGCATACTATATTTTATAGGTAGCGATAAGGAACTATCTATCTTTGTGTTAAATGTTGCACCGATGATTGGACTTGCATTATCTATTGATTTTGCACTATTATTTGTAAATCGCTTTCGAGAGGAAGTTGCAAAGCGAACGGTAAAAGAAGCAATAGCAATTACATATCAGACAGCAGGGCGGGCAATCGTATTTTCAGGATTATGTGTATTCGTTGGCCTATCCGGCTTGTTTTTCTTTAAAATCGATTATATTCAGTCTGTCGCAATTAGTGGAATGATTGTTGTGATTATGAGTATTTTATTCTCGCTCACACTTCTTCCAGCGTTATTATCTTTAATCGGTAAACGAATATTAAAAAAGAATCAAGTAGCACATACACCGGCAAAGGCGTGGCGTACATTTGCACAATTTGTAATGAAACATCCAATTGTGATGATTATTGTTGTTACAACATTTATTGTGATTTGCTTATTACCATTACGTACAGCTAATTTGCAGTTCCCTGATGTGGAGGCTTTACCTAAACAAAGTGATACAAGAATTGCATATGAGAAGTACGAAGAGGCATTTAATGAAACTGCAAAAACACATGCTGATGTTACGTTAGTCGTAGAGACGAAAAAAGATATAAAAGAAAAAGAAAGTTTACAAAAGCTAGAAGAAGTCGTTCGGAAGTTAAAAGATGATAAGAAAGTAAATGAAGTAAGAAGTTTATACGACAGTTTAAATGGAATGAAATCAGATCAAGTTGCTGGGATGTTACAGTCGCCAGAAGCTGCTAAAATAGCTCCGGTATTTGAAGTGTATACGAAAGGAAATAAGACAACAATCGAAGTCTTTTTAGATACAAAACCACGTACTGAAACTGCTAAACAGTGGGTTCGTGATTTTAAACAAAATTATAAAGAAACGAACGTTACATATTATCTAGGCGGAATGACGACGTTCCAACAAGAGTTAGAAGATGAAATTAAAGATAAAGTTGCAATTGGTATGTCTGTTATATTTGGATCGACTTTTGTTATATTATTATTTGCATTTCGATCTATACTCATTCCAATTAAGGCGATTATTATGAATATACTTAGTTTAAGCGCAACAATTGGAATTGTTGTTTGGTTATTCGAAGGTGGTCATTTTGGTTTAGAAGCAAGTCCAGTTCTATTTGTTTTACCAATCTTCATTTTCGGCCTCGTCTTTGGGCTTAGCATGGATTATGAAGTATTTCTTATTTCGCGTATCCATGAACTGTATGAAGAAACAGGGGATAACGATCAAGCGACGTTAGAAGGACTTATTTCAACAAGTAGAATTATTACATCAGCTGCATTAATTATGATTGTTGTAACTGGTGCTTTCGCCTTTACTGATATTTTACCAGTACGGCAAATGGGTCTTGGCGTTGCATTAGCGATATTTCTTGATGCAACAATTATTCGTCTTATGCTCGTACCAAGTTTAATGAAATTGTTTGGAGACTGGAACTGGTGGTTACCATTTCGAAAGAAAAGAGAAAAATCATTATAAAAAATACTCATCTATAAGATGAGTATTTTTTTATGAATAGCAAGACCTACATTTTGCAAATAGTATGTGATAAGAACATTACATATAAGTAGGTGAAGGCAATGTTTCGTTATTTTAAGTTTAAGCTAAATGATACAGTACAGTTTGCAGAAAATGATGGGCATTTGTATCGCATTGTCGGTTATCGGTTAGAAAAAGGGTTTTATCCAAAAGATGAATGGACTCATATCATTTATGAATTGCTTAGAGATTTTGATGGGTATACGATGGATGCGGAAGAAGAGGAACTTGTAAAGGTCATTCAAGTAGAGGATGAGTATTACAAAATACAAGAAGTATCGGGATATCGTTATCCGGTAAAAATGAAGCAAAAACAACAAGTGATGAAAACAGAAAAGATGGATGACTTATTAGATACGTATAACGATTATAAGAGATTGGCGGATTTCTTTAAAGATTTATCGTATGAACAAAAAGCGGAAGAAGTGTTGCAGGAAATGAGAAGGCGTAGAGCGTGAGGGGCAGTCTATTATAAGACTGTCCTCTATTTTTGACGGTGCATCAAAGTGTATTTTCCGTTACAATGAGAGAATCAATAGAAATAAGGTGATACAGTATGGAAACGAAGAAGAAGGGCGAATGGTGCGAAATTACTGTGCCAGCGAAATGGAATGGTATAAGCATTGAGTCGTTATTAAAAATAGAATGGGAAATACCGAAAAAGTTGTTACATCAGCTTCGTATGGAAAAAGGTGTTACTGTTAACGGAGAACAGAGAAGATGGAATGAGCTTTTAAAAGAGGACGAAAAGTTACAAGTTCATATGTTTATGGAGGAAGAATACGGTGTAGAGCCTGAATATGGTGAATTAGATGTAGTATATGAAGACAATCATGTACTCATTGTCAATAAGCCTGAGAAGATGGATACGCACCCTGCTGAAAAAGGCGGGATGGGAACACTTGCAAATCTTGTTGCCTTTCATTTTCAAATGCAAGGTTTAGAGACGAAGGTTCGTCATATTCATCGGTTAGATAAAGATACGACAGGTGGTGTCGTGTTTGCTAAACATAGAATTGCTGGTGCAATTATGGATCGTTTATTAATGGAACGAAAAATTAAAAGAACATATGCGGCTCTTGTAGAAGGGAAAGTGAAAAAGAAGCAAGGAACAATTGACGCGGCTATCGGAAGAGATCGCCATCATGCGACGAGACGACGTGTTTCTCCAAAGGGGGATCAAGCAATCACATATTATAAAGTAGAGAAGTATTTTAAAAAACAAAATGTTACGCTCGTAACGTTACAATTAGAAACTGGTAGAACCCATCAAATTCGTGTTCATATGAGCTATAATGGTAATCCGTTAGTTGGGGATATTTTATATGGTGGAGGAACGAAATATATGTCTAGGCAAGCGTTACATGCGATGAAGATAAACTTTTTACACCCAATTACGAAAGAAGAGATTGAAGTTGATGTACCATTTCCTACAAAATTAAATGACACAATGAAAGAATTTCAAAGAGTGAATGCGTAAAGTGTAAGTTTAAATTTGAGAAAAGTAGATTTTTGCAGGAATTTCTCTAAAAGAAGCGAAGCCGTTAAGAGAAAAGAGAGGTGAGAATCACTTGATCAAATATAAATATATACTAGGAATATTTTTTGCTTGTCTTTTAGTGACTCTATGTCTCTATCCATATTTACCAGAGCATTTGGCGGTACATTGGGATGTAAATGGTCGGCCAAACGAGTTTATGAGTAAACAAGTTGTTATAGCACTTATTCCTTGTCTTATTATTTTCTTACATGGATTGATGTATATTATTTCACATAATATATATAAGTTTAATGAAGACGAGCATGTCATTATAAGTGGATTTCTAAAGACGATTACTTTATTTATGTTGTTTATCCATATGCTCATTCTCTTTATTAATTTTGGAAGCGTGATATCCTTTCAAACAGGACTAACAATAGGGATTAGTATGTTTCTTTTTATGCTTAGTAAGGCGTTTAAAAAAGTTCAGAGTACGGAAAAAGACTCAATCAAATTAAAAAAGATCCGTTTAGTGAGTAGACGGATTTTTCAAGTGATGGCATGTAGTATATTGTTTTCATTGTTTTTGAACTTGAAATGGGGATTTTATGTGTTACTTAGTGTAATAAGTGGTGGTTCTATTTTGTTTATGTTCTATGCTTTATACTCATACATAATAGAAAGTTATGAAACGTAAAAAAGAGTCTTCTCATTATGAGAAGACTCTTTTAATCTATTTACTTCGTAATAAATTGTTGTGTCCAGTAGTTGCCGCTTTCTACATAGCCAACACCGATGTGAGTGAAGCCATTATTTAAGATGTTTGCACGGTGTCCAGCACTGTTCATCCAAGCTTGTACTACTTCTTCAGGTGTACGTTGGCCTTGGGCGATGTTTTCACCTGCAGATGTATAAGAAATACCAAATTTCTTCATCATGTCAAACGGAGACCCGTATGTAGGGCTGTTATGGTCAAAGTAGTTATTTTTTTGCATATCTTCAGATTTAATGCGTGCTACTTTGCTTAATTCAGTGTCGATTTTTAAAGCTGGTAAACCTTGTTTTGCACGCTCAGCGTTTGTTAATTCAACAACACGTTGTTCGAACTCGCTTAAAGATTTTGCTTCTTCAGCAGGCTTTTGCTCAGCTGGTTTTTGTTCAGCCGGTTTCTGCGTATTATTGTTTTCAGCAGGCTTTTGAGCTTCTGGTTTTTGAACTTCTTCAGCAGGCTTTTGCTCGGCAGGTTTTTGCTCAGCAGGCTTTTGAGTTTCTGGCTTAGCTGTTGGTTGCTCAGTTACAACATTTTCAGTAGGTTGTTGACCAGGAATAATGCAATTTGGTTGGAAATTTCCTTGTTGCCATTGTGCTAATGACTCAACGCCCATAGATTGTAAGAATGCTTGTAATTCTTGTTGGCTCATTTGCTTCATCATTACTTTAGAATGCTGAATATTTTGAACCTTTATATTAGATTGTTGTACTGTTGCAGCTTGTGCATCTAAAGAAGATACTCCTAAAGTAAGTGCTGTTGCAGCAGCTACAGATAATAGAACACGTTTTTTCATGATGTTTGCCCCCATATTGTGTATTTTTTATTTATTTTTTTGCCAGCCATCTAACTGACAAATTCATCGTAGCACACAATTTACGAGAAAAAAGATGGAAAAAAATTCATAGACTTAAAATTTACCTAATTTATCCTAAGAGGGGAAAGGGGGAAAAATAAGAGAAACATAGAGTATAAAAGGAATTTTCAACATTTTTATACGTGGTTATAAGACGCGGTTTTTGGATAAATGTACCTATATTGAAAATGAAGAATCCTATTGTATCAATGGTTTGAGCGTTTTTTTGAGGAATATACTGGATTGATTTTTACAAAACTGTAATGTTTCTGTTGTTCTTTTTTATAATAAAGTAACATATTTTTAATGTTGTAGCGGACAAAAAAGCGGCTATCTCTTTACATAGACGAAGGAGATAGCCGTTTTCCTATTATTACGTATGTTACGAGTTATTACGAGTTGGTTTCAATTGCTTCTAATAATAAATCAACAATGTGAATTCCTCTCATTTTATGAGAAAGACCTTCTCGTTCAATGCCTAATTTCATTTGTAATAAACAACCTGGATTTGCAGTAACAATGGTCGCTGCTTCTGTTTCATGCACACGGTCCATTTTGTAATCTAGAAATTCCATAGATAGTTCTGAATGAACAATGTTATAAATACCAGCAGAACCACAGCAGCGATCCGCATCTTTCATTTCACGGTATATTGCGCCTTGAATTGCTTCTAGTAACATACGAGGTTCTGAAGATGTTCGCATAACATTGCGTAAGTGACAAGAGTCTTGATACGTAATAACTTGCGGCGTGACTCGTAAGTCATTACGTTTATGGAAATCTAGTTCTACTAGAATAGCAGTAATATCTTTAATTTTAGAAACGAACTGCTTTGCACGTTCAGCCCACTGTGGATCATCTTTTAACAGGTAATCGTAGTCTACGAGGTAAGCTCCGCAACCACCAGCATTCGTAATAATATAGTCGATGTTTAAATCTTCGAATGCTTTTATATTGCGTTTTGCTAATTCTTTTGCTCCATTTTTCTCACCAGCATGCCCATGTAATGCCCCACAGCAACTTTGTGTTTTCGGAATAACGATATCACAACCAGCTAACTGAAGCAGTTTCATCGTTGCGTTATTTGTTTCTAAAAACATTGTATCCATTAAACAACCTGTGAAGAATGCAACTTGTTTCTTCTTCGTACTTTCAGCATGTAAAAATTCAGGACGATCTTTCATTGCTTTCATTTTAGGGACCTTAGGCAAAACGAGATCCATTGTTGCAAGTGTTTCAGGGAATAACTTCATAATCCCTGTTTTATGTGTTAGCGTTTGTAAACCAGAACGCTGATAAAAACCAATTAGTCCGGTTAATGTTCTCATTCGATTTTGATGCGGGAATAGTCCTTCAAAAACGACTTTACGAATGGCTTTCACTGGCACTGAGAATTTTTTATTTTGATTTATAATATCACGGGCTTCTTCTAATAAATGGCCATAATTCACACCAGATGGACAAACAGGTTCACAAGCACGGCAGCCGAGGCAAACATTTAATGTGTTTTCAACATCTTCATCTGGCTCAATTAAACCATCAACGACCGCTTTCATTAATGCGATACGTCCTCTTGGTGAATGTGATTCTTTATATCCAGATTGAATGTAAGTAGGGCAAGTTGGTAAGCAGAAACCACATCGCATACAGTTTAGTAGTTCATCTTCACTTAATCGTTCTTTAAATTCTTTTTGAATGTTTTCTTTATTTAATGTTGTCATCGCTCAACCACCACTCTTTTGCGAGTGTCCTTCGCGAACATCTTTCCTGGATTCATAATGTTATTTGGATCGAAGGCGTGTTTAATTCCTTGCATAGCAGCAATACCTTCTTTACCTAATTTCATTTCTAAATACGGAGCTTTCATTGCACCAACACCATGTTCACCAGTAATCGTGCCACCAAGTTCGATTGCTTTCGCAAATATTTCAGCAAAAGCTTGTTCAGCTCGGTGCATTTCTTCTTCGTTACGAGCATCTGTCATACAAGTTGGGTGTAGGTTACCATCGCCAGCATGTCCAAACGTACAAATAGGAATATTATATTTTTTAGCAATGGCATTAATGGCCTCAACCATTGGAGCAATCTGTGATCGTGGTACCGTTGCATCTTCTAATATTGTAGTAGGCTTTAATCTTGCCAGTGCTGACAGTGCACTACGGCGAGCTGTACGAAGCGCATCGGCTTCCGCTTCATCTTTTGCAACGCGAACATCAACTGCATTCATAGAACGACAAACGTTAGCCATTTTTTCAATATCTCGATTCACAACTTCAGGCGGGCCGTCTTGTTCAATTAATAAAATTGCTTTTACATCAGTTGGTAAACCGATTTGTGCGAACTCTTCTACTACTTCAATGGTCGGCTGATCTAAAAATTCAAGTGTCGCTGGAATGATTTTATTTGCAATAATAGAAGAAACAGCACGTGCAGCTTCGTTAATATCTTCATATAGTGCTAGCATCGTTTTCTTCGTTTCAGGCATAGGAACAAGTTTTAATATCGCTTCAGTCACGACGCCAAGTGTTCCTTCAGAACCGATAAATAAACGAGTTAAATCGTAACCAGCTACATCTTTTGCCAATTTACCACCAGTACGAATCACATCACCATTTGGTAAGACAAGTTCAAGACCCATCACATAATCACGTGTTACGCCATATTTTAATCCACGTAATCCACCCGAGTTTTCATTAATGTTACCGCCAATTGTAGAAATTTTCATTGAGCTTGGATCTGGTGGATAAAATAAACCTTTTTCTTCCACCGCTTTAATAATATCAAGGGTAATGACACCAGCTTGTACAGTAATTGTTAAATTTTCTTCATCAATTTCTAAAATGTTATTCATATGGCGGAAGATAAGGACGATACCGCCTTCAAGTGGACATGTCCCTGCACAAAGGTTTGTTCCAGAACCACGAACATATACAGGAATATGATGAGTGTTACATACTTTTAACACTTCAGCTACTTCATTTGTATTACGAGGAGCAATGACTGCATCAGGCATTGCTTGGAAGTTTGGAGTGGCATCATAACTATACGTTAAACGCCCCATATTGGATGTATCCACATTATCTTCGCCAACAATGGATATGAATGAATCAATAATTTGTTTTTCTAACATTGGAAATCCCCCTCAAACTGTTAACGTAATTAGTCATCATAAAAAACGTTGTCACAGTGCTTTCGTTATAATGATAAAAAAGTTGGGGGATTCTTTCTATGTATAATCATCTAAAGATTAATCTGTTTTATCATTCTTTTTTGTATGATTATCTAATAAGAGGAGCGAGAAGTATAAAATGTTTAAGTCTTTGAATTGTTTCGGATCAAGTCCTGTATACTCCTCAATTTTTTTAAGTCTATAATGCAATGTGTTAATGTGGATATGTAATTGCTCCGCTGTTTGTTTATAGGATTGGTTATAATCAATAAATAAACGTAAAGTGTGCATAAGTTCAGGCGATGATAGTAAGTTTTCAATGGTGCGCTTTAGAAACTGTTCCCGCGTTTCAGCAGAAATATCTTGTAAGCACATTTCTAAACGTAAATCTTCATTAAATACAATGTTTTTCGTTTCAAGTGATACGGAAAGAGCTTGTAATGCTTGTTCGTATGATAAGTTCATATTGCTTGGCGTAACGGATTGTCCAATCCCGATATATAAAGGAACAGAAAACAAAGTTTCACAGTCTTGTTTTAATCGTTTTAAAAATTGATATGTTTGCTCTTTGGAGTTTGTGGCTGTAAATAAAATGAATCGATCATTTCCCCAGCGAATAAATAAATGCTCCTTTGTTAATAGATTGCGTATATGTTGCCAAACCTTACGCTGAAGCATCGTGTCATTTCGATCGATAGAGAACAAAATAAGTTGTTTTTTCTTATATAAATCAATACCAAGTGTTTTGGCACGATCGAGAAAGCTTGGAGACCAGTCTGTATTTTGAAGCCAATCAAAGACAAATGCCTCATAAGAACGGTGTTCAAGTTCTAGTTGTTCTAAAAAGTAGTTTTCATGGATGAGTAGTTCGGTCATTTTACGTAATATTTCTCCGTATTGTGAAATATTTTCAGGTTCGCCTGTAATTCCAATGACACCAATTACTTCGTCATGGAATAGTAAAGGGAGATTCATACCTGCCTTTACGCCTTGCAAACGTCGTTCATCCTCTTTTGTAATAATGACAGTTTTCTTTTGTTTTGCGCAGCGGAGTGCGCCTTCATGAAATTGGCCGATTCTTTCTATATCTGTACTTGCGATAATAACGCCTTGTATATTAATGATAATAATATTTTCTTTAATTAGCCTGCGTACTTCTCGTACAATTTTATTCGCTAAATCAGGAAAAAGCATAATTGGCACACCTCAAATTCTATTTGTTGTACATTATATATGTAAATGAAGTAGGAAAGGGAAATTTCACACTTTCCACACATTTATTTGTTATTTTACAATTATAACGAAATCATCCGAAGATGGAGGGGATCTTTTGAGAAAGTATGTTTTTCTTCTCTGTTTTTTATTTCTATTAGTAGGGTGTCAAGGAAGTTCCTATACATCGATTGCTAAAGATAAAAGTGTTATTATAACAACGAATATAAAAGAAGGTAGCCTTAGTTTTATTGATAAACATACTAAAAAGTTAATTACGACATGGGAACTTAACGAACCAATGGCAGGGATTGCACTACTTCCAAATGGTGAGGACATACTTGTATATGGTAAGCAGTTAGAGTACATGTATGTATATTCACTAGCAGAAGGAAGGCAAGTGGAAAAATATAAAACAGGAAAAGGCATTGTAAATGTAGTCGTATCAGAAGATAAAAAGCAATTATTTGCTGCTGATCAAAATGCCCAAAAGATAAGGTTCTTTACGATTAATGGAAAAGAAACAGGGAATGTTTCGACAGGAAAAGGACCAATAACGATGGTAGAGTACCATAACCAGTTATCTGTATTAAACTTTTATGATACGAAGCTAACGACAATTGATACAAAGAAAAAAGAAGTAATACAATCCTTTATGATTCCACCAGCGTCAACGGGAGCAACAATTAGTCCAGATGGGAAAGAAATATGGATTGGCGGACATGGTGATGGAAATCAGGTAAATGAGAAAGTATTAGTGTATTCTTTGCAGAGCGGAGAAATGGTACGTTCTCTACACGCTCCGTTTATGCCTGTGAATATTACGAAGGATAATAAGTATGTATATGCATTAAGTCACGGTTCGAATACGCTTAGAAAGTTTGATGTTAGCACGTATAAAGAGGTGGCTTCTGTAGAAGTAGGATCGAACCCATTTGCATTTTTGAAGAGCGGAGCAGAAGGATACGTAGCAAGCTATGATAGTGATGAAGTGTGCGTCATGGATATGAAGAATTTGAAAATAAAACAAACAATTAAAGTCGGAAAAGGACCGTTTCAACTCATAGAGAGAGAAGGGAAGGACAATGAGTAAATATAGGGTGCTAGTTGTAGATGATGAAAGTGATATGAGGCAACTTGTTGGAATGTACTTAGATAATTTCGGATACGAGTGGGGAGAAGCTGAAAATGGAAAAGAAGCTCTAAAAAAATTAGAGACAAATCATTATGATTTCGTTGTACTAGATATTATGATGCCAGAGATGGATGGACTTTCAGTTTGTAAAGAAATTAGAAAAACGTCAGATGTACCAATAATATTTTTAACAGCAAAAGGTGAAGAGTGGAATAGGGTGAACGGCTTACGTATGGGAGCAGATGATTATATTGTAAAGCCATTTAGTCCTGGTGAATTAATTGCTCGTATGGAAGCTGTATTAAGGCGTTATACAAAGCAAGAGCAACAAGAGGAATTTCAGTTTGGACCGATCCTTATTAATGAAAAAAGTAGGAAAATTGAGGTGGATGGTGAGCCAATTTCTCTTACAGTAAAAGAGTTTGATTTACTCTATTTTCTTTGCCAACATACGGGACAAGTATTTAGCCGAGAACAATTGCTAGAAAAGGTATGGGGATATGATTATGCCGGAAGTACAAGAACAGTAGATACGCACGTGAAAACGATGCGTTTGAAGCTTGGAGAAAGTGGAAACTACATTCAAACTGTTTGGGGTGTAGGCTATAAATTTGAGGTGTAACGTATGTTTACGATGGTACAGAAGCTTTGGCTGACAGTAGTATGTGCAGTATTTGTAACAGTTTCTTTTCTTTATTTCGTATCTTTATACTCGTATGAAAAACTATACGTTGATAATTTAAAAGATTCATTAGTAATGGAAGGGAAGCGTCTTTCTGCGCAATATGATAAGCGCGAAGGAATATCAATTTTTGAAGAGAAAGTAAGAGCATTTGATCAAATATCTAGTTCAGACGTTCTTTTCGTATCGAACCCACGTGATTTAAGCGCATGTTTACCATTTGATGTGCACCATCATTCTCTTATAAGTGAAGGGGACAGGCAAGCATTATTAGATGGAAAAACTGTGACAAAGATAGGATACGAGGAACATTTTGACCGTAATATTATGGGGGTTGTCATCCCTGTTTTAGAAAATAAAAAATTAGTTGGTATTGTATATTCTTATATTCCTTTAAAAAGTATAAAAGACTTAATATATGATATGGGTCTTATTTTAGCACCGTTAGCACTTGCTATAACTTTACTGACAATATGGATTGGTAGAAAAATTATTATTGCTATTACGAAACCACTTTCGCAAATGGAACGAGTTGCCAATCATTTGGCTACGGGGGATTTCTCAGAACGAATTACAATTTCTTCTGAAGATGAAATTGGGCGATTAGGAAAAGCATTTAATAAAATGGCAAATTCTTTGGAGACAGAAGACGTAAAGCGTAAGGAGTTTTTAGCTAACGTTTCGCATGAACTAAGAACACCGCTTAGTTATATAAAAGGATATAGCGAGGCTATTTTAGATGGTGTAGCGAAGGGACCACAGCAGGAAAAAGTAACACAGCTTATTCATAAAGAAGCAGATCGTATGCAGCGTCTCGTTCATGATTTATTAGATTTGGCACAATTAGAAGGGGAACATTTTCCGTTAAAGAAACAACCTATCGTTTTTTCACAACTAATTGAAGATGTGTTAGATACGTATGAGATTAAGTTTATAGAAAAGAAAATTCGTATTTCAACAAATTTAAATCCAGAAATCATTGTAATGATTGATGAGGATCGTATGCAACAAGTGCTTCATAACGTGTTAGATAATGCGATACGGTATACGAATCAAAACGGGGATATTATGGTAACGCTCAGACAGATAGATGATTATTGTGAATTGAACATAAAAGATACGGGGATCGGTATTGATACAGAGCATTTGGAAAACCTTGGCGAGCGTTTTTACCGAGTTGATAAAGCGAGAAGTCGTCAACATGGTGGAACAGGTTTAGGCCTGGCAATTGTAAGACAAATTGTTCATATACATGACGGACAGTGGCGGATTGAAAGTGAAAAAGGGAACGGTACGACGGTTAGTATTAAATTGAAAGTACAGGATGAGGAGAGCATGTTCTAATTTTTAGGGCATGCTCTTTATATGGAAGACAATAATTATACGTAAGATATAAATTAATATGTAATAAATATCGGAATTTTGACGATTTTATGAACAAAACATTTGTACTTCTTACTAATTCGTTCTAAAATAGTTATGATGCAAAGTTCTTATAAATCGTTTCAATTGTTGTTTGGAAGATACTGAGGTGATTTAACTGGAGTACAAATCTATTAAACCGAAAAAGATTTACGAAGAAGTATCTGAAGCTATTTTAACAATGATTAAAAATGGTACGTTAAAACCTGGTGACAAACTACTTCCTGTACATCAATTAGCTGAGCAGTTTCAAGTTGGTAGATCTGCTGTTCGTGAAGCGCTAAGTGCGCTAAGAGCAATGGGCTTAATTGAGATGAAACAAGGAGAAGGTACATATGTGAAGAACTTCGATTCTTCTTCATTAACAAAATCATTAAACAATAGATTATTGATGAAGAAAGAAGATATTTTGAATTTATTAGAAGTACGAAAGGTGCTTGAAGTGGGGGCAGTTCGAGCAGCTGCGGCAAAACGTACGGAAGATAATTTGCAAAATATGAAGCATTGGTTAGATGAAATGGCAAAGAGCGTTGGAGATGAAAAAGCTGGTGAAAAAGCAGATTTTCAGTTCCATATGGGAATTGCAGAGTCTTCGCATAACAACATTTTGCTTGAACTTATGAATCATGTTTCAGAGATGATTGCTGAAACGATTGGTGAATCAAGACGCATTATTTTATATGGTGAACAAACAACATCAGAACGACTTATAGAAGAGCATCAAGTTATATATGATGCAGTGTTAAAGCAAGATGTAGAATTAGCGCAGCAAGCAATGCTAGATCATTTAACAAATGTAGAACATATTGTCACAGGTAGAAACGATATAAATTCTTAATTTAATCTTTTAAAAATCTAATTTTCTGATAAAATAGAGAGAGATTAAGTAAGCGTTTTCTTTAGAAGAGGGAGAGGATAGGCCATGGTTGAGCCTATTTCTTCTCTCCTTAGTCATCTGATGACCATATGTTTGTTGGTGGAGTTGTAAAAAGGGGGAGTAATAATTATGAAAGTTACTTTATTTGTTACTTGTTTAGTCGATATGTTTGAAACAAATGTCGGCAAAGCAACAGTTGAGGTGTTGGAGCGTTTAGGTTGTGAAATTGAATTTCCAGAAGCACAAGTTTGTTGCGGCCAGCCAGCTTATAATAGCGGCCATGTAGAAGCGGCAAAAGAAGCGATGAAACATATGATTGAAACTTTTGAAGATGCAGAATATATCGTTACGCCATCTGGTTCTTGTGCGACAATGTTTCATGAGTATCCGCATGTTTTTAAAGATGATCCGAAGTGGGCTAAACGTGCACAAAAAGTTGCTGATAAAACATATGAATTTACACAATTTATTGTAGACGTTTTAAAGGTTACTGATGTTGGTGCAAGTTTACCAGGGATTGCTACTATTCATAAATCATGTCATATGACACGTATGCTTGGAGTAACAGAGGCACCAGGAATTTTATTATCTAATGTAAAAGGGTTAACAGTGAGAGAGTTACCAAATGTGCAAAATTGTTGCGGGTTTGGGGGAACGTTTTCAGTGAAGATGACTCCAATTTCTGAGCAAATGGTAGATGAAAAGGTAGATAGTGCAATGGAAACAGGCGCTGATTATTTAATCGGTGCAGATTGTGGGTGTTTGTTAAACATTGGCGGACGTATTGAGCGTTTAGGAAAAGAAATAAAAGTCATGCATATTGCTGAGGTACTGAATAGTCGCTCATGAAGGGGGAACATAAGCTATGTCTATGAAAATCAGTGAGAAAAAATTTAATGATCGCGTTGGCGATGGAATTCAAGATTCGTTTATGCGCGGAGCAGTATCTTCTGCACAAACACGCTTATATACGAATCGTTTAAAAGCAGCAGATGAATTAGGAAACTGGGAAGAATGGCGTGAACTTGGTGAAGAAATTCGTCAACATACGTTAGAAAATCTTGATTATTACTTAATGCAGTTAAGTGAAAATGTATCAAAAAGAGGCGGACATGTGTACTTTGCGAAAACGAAAGAGGAAGCAGCAAAGTATATTCAAGACGTTGCAAAAAAGAAGCAGGCAAAAAAGGTAGTAAAATCAAAGTCAATGGTAACAGAAGAAATTAGTATGAACCATGCGCTTGAAGAAATCGGTTGTGAAGTGTTAGAAAGTGATTTAGGAGAGTATATTTTGCAAGTAGATAACGATCCACCTTCACATATTATTGCGCCTGCTCTTCATAAAAATAGAA
The DNA here is from genome assembly GCF_027716745.1 of Bacillus cereus group sp. Bc010. Lineage (NCBI taxonomy): Bacteria > Bacillati > Bacillota > Bacilli > Caryophanales > Bacillaceae > Bacillus > Bacillus cereus group sp. Bc010. Next base: position 54,209 of record NZ_JAQFUY010000012.1, on the reverse strand, counting down.
CGCAAATTCGTGATGTATTTAAAGAAAAGCTTGGCTATGAAAATTCTGATGATCCATACGAAATGACAAAGTTTGTTCGTAAACAACTTCGTGAAAAATTTATGGATGCAGAAATTGGTGTGACAGGTTGTAACTTCGCTGTTGCAAATACTGGCTCTCTTTGTTTAGTAACAAATGAAGGTAATGCTGACCTTGTTATGTCGATTCCAAAAACACAAATTGCGGTTATGGGTATGGAACGTATGGTTCCGACAATGGAAGAATTAGATGTTTTAGTTGGTTTACTATGTCGTAGTGCAGTAGGTCAAAAGTTAACAAGTTATGTAACGGTAGCGGGACCAATTCAAGAAGAGGAAGTAGATGGCCCAGAAGAATTCCACTTAGTTGTGGTTGATAATGGTCGTTCTCAAATTCTTGGATCTGAATTCCGTCAAGTGTTGCAATGTATTCGTTGTGCTGCTTGTGTGAACGTATGCCCTGTATATCGACATGTTGGTGGACATTCATATGGCTCTATATACTCAGGACCAATTGGGGCGGTATTAACACCACTTTTAGGTGGATATGATGATTACAAAGAGCTTCCTTATGCTTCTAGTTTATGCGGAGCGTGTACAGAAGCTTGTCCAGTAAAAATTCCATTGCATGATTTATTATTAAAACATCGTCAAGTTATCGTTGAGCAAGAAGGGCGTGCTCCACTTGCAGAAAAATTAGCAATGAAAATGTTTAGTATGGGTGCATCTTCAGCAGCTTTATATAAAATGGGATCAAAGATGGCGCCAGCAGCAATGAGTCCATTTACATCTGGTAACCGTGTATCAAAAGGTGTTGGGCCACTTAAAAACTGGACAGATATTCGTGAATTCCCGGCTCCAAGTAAAGAACGATTCCGTGATTGGTATAAAGATCATAAGAAAGGCGGGGACAAATAATGACAGGATTAATTCAAAACCGTGAGTCCTTTCTAGAGAATATTGCAAAAGAACTTGGACGCGCGCGTAAAACGGATGGTGTAAAACGTCCAGTATGGAAAAATAATGTGAATAAAGAAACGTTAAAAAATTATTCACAAGAAGAATTGTTAGAAGTATTTAAAAATCAATGTACAAACATTCATACAACTGTTGTGGAAACGACAAACGACCGTTTACGTGAAGATATTCAAAAAGTAATCGTTGAAAACGGCGGGGGACCTATTATGTTATCGGCAGATGAACGTTTTGATTCTTATGGATTGACTTCTTTATTTAAAGAAGAACTTCCAAAGCAAAATGTTGAAGTGAACGTATGGGATTCTGAGAAAAAAGAAGAGAATATGCGTATCGCGGAAAGAGCGAATATTGGAATTGTATTTAGTGATTATACTTTAGCTGAATCTGGTACGATCGTTGTACAAAGTCATAAAGGCCAAGGTCGTTCTTTACACTTTTTACCGACTGTATACTTTGCTATTATTCCACGTGAAACACTTGTACCTCGTATTACACAAGCAGTTGAGGATATGAACAAGCGTGTAGAAAATGGCGAGACAGTGGCATCTTGTATTAACTTTATTACAGGACCTAGTAACTCGGCAGATATAGAAATGAATCTTGTTGTCGGAGTACATGGACCATTAAAAGCAGTATATTTCATCGTATAAAATAGGGGAAAGCAGGCCAGAAAATGGCCTGCTTTTTTAATAGAATAGAGATAATATGAAGTAGAAGTTCTCTCCTTTTTTTGCTATGTTCTTCTGGAAAGGAGAGGAAGGGATGTTCACTTATGTATATGCATTGTTAGCGGGGATGGTGTTTGGTTCTTTTTTTATGGTAATTGCGATGAGAGTTCCGCTAGGGGAGTCTATCATAACCCCGCGTTCATATTGTCATTATTGTAAGTATGTGCTAAAGCCAAAAGAATTGATTCCAATCATTTCTTTTTGTATGCAAAGAGGGCGTTGTACGAATTGTAAGAGGAAAATTTCAATTTTGTACGTAGTATTTGAACTTATAACTGGAATGATATGTCTTCTAACTGTATATATGATTGGGGTGGAACGAGAGCTTATTATCGTTTTATCACTTTTTTCGTTACTTCTTATTATTTCAGTTACAGATTACATATATATGTTAATTCCAAATCGTATTTTAGCTTGGTTTGCTTGTTTACTCATTTTAGAATGTGTTTTTATACCGTTAGTTACTTGGATAGATAGTATAGTTGGTAGTTGCGTTATATTCATTTTGTTATACTGCATGCAAAAGATATATCCAGAAGGGCTTGGGGGAGGGGATATAAAATTACTTTCGTTACTTGGATTTATAGTGGGACTGAAAGGGATTTTTATCGTTTTATTTTTAGCATCTTGTTTTAGTCTTTGTTTCTTTGGAGCTGGTCTCGTATTAAAACGTATGAAAATGAGGACTCAAATACCGTTTGGTCCTTTTATTAGTCTTGGGGCAATATGTTACATGTTGGTCACGTATGCAAAATAGAGAGGGGATAGAAAATGAATGTATATATGGATGATCAAAGAAGTTGTCCGTACGGTTACGTGCTCGCAACTACAGTAGAATGTGCTTTGTAAATGGTACGAGATTATGAGGTGAATGTTCTTTCCCTTGATTTCAATATGGGATGGGGAGAAAAAAGTGGATTAGATTTTGTAGAGACTTTTTGTAAAGAGGGTCTATATGTAAATGAAATACACTTTCATACGAATGATGTTATCGGTATGCATAAGATGAAACAGAGAATGAATAAGGGAAAGGAAGAGGGAGAGATTAACCCTAATCTTGTTGTTAAATATGTGGGGAGCTAAAAACTCCAAAGTAAAACTTTGGAGTTTTTAATGTTTCATATGTGCTTGCAACGGAATGATTTCTTCTTGTTGAGCTGCTCCTAATTCAGTTTCTTCTTGTTTCACGTCAGGTACTTTCTTTGTTAAGTAATGGTATACCATACCGACAAATATAGACCCGCCAATAATGTTACCAATTGTAACTGGAATTAAGTTATGAATAGCACCTGCAAAAGAAATTGTCTCCGGATGCGGTGAAACTAAAGATAAAGCAAACAGCGATAAGTTTGCGATGCTATGCTCGTAACCAGATAAGAAGAATGTGAAAACGAGCATCATCATCATCATAATTTTTGCTGGATCACCTTTAACTTGAGAAGGTAAGAAACAAGCAAGACATACAAGCCAGTTACATAAAATTGCTTTAAAGAATAGTTGCATTGTAGGTGTATTCATTTTTCCCTCAACGACTTTATTCATGAAATGACCGTGATCAATTGTTTCGAAAATTCCAGTGGCATAAAATAGTAAGGCAAAGAATAAAGCGCCAGCTAAATTGCCTGCATAACAAGTAACCCAGTTACGAAGTGTATCAGATATTGTTGTTTCTTTTCTTAATGTTGCTACAGTGAAGTACATTGTGTTTCCAGTAAACAATTCAGCACCACCATATATAATAAGTACGAGGGCAATTCCGAAAAACATAGAAGCAGCTAAATAAGTTGCTGGTGAATCTGCAATGTGAAAAAAGTTACCTAATTTAAAACATAGTACAATAATAAAACCGATATAAATACCCGCAAGTGCGGCACGAATGAAATATTGCATCGGGTTTGTATCTAACATTTGTTTTTTGCTCTTAGCCAGTTTGACAACATAATCTAATCCTTGTTCTAGCATGAGTAATACGCTCCTTTAGTACATCATCTATAAAGTGAAACTTTAATCAGTGGGGGTTTTCTTCATCTCCCACTGATTATCAGCCCTCACCAATCGGGCTTTTATGGGCAGTTGATCCCCACCTAACTTCTTTGTTTTCGCTGAATTTTGAGGTGGGGGTCTTACTGCCCATTAAAGCGGGATAAATACTCCTTATATGAATAAAGTACATCGATTCTGTCTTAGTTTCAATAAGTTTGTGCAATGTTTCACAAAAAGGACATACATATATTAAGAAAACGTTTACAAAAAATAGTATAATAGAATTTTTTCTGGACATTGAGTGGGGGAAGGGTAAAAAGAAAAAGCGCTGTAATTACAGCGCTTTTTCGTCTAAATTCTTTTCTACTTTTGTTTCTACTTCTTTTGAGAAGAACCAACCACCAGCTGCGATTCCAACTAATACAATCCAGAATGTAAGCTTCCATGGTGTAGATTCTGGGAATGAATGCGGAATTACATTTAATGCAGGATGTGCTAACGTATAAACTGCTAGTTTCACACCAACCCAACCTACAATTAAGAATGCCGCAGTTTCAAGTCCTGGTTTACGTTTTAAAATTTGTACGAAAGCAGTTGCTGCAAATCGCATAATGATTAATCCGATAAGTCCACCTACAAAGATAACAACGAATTGCCCAGTATCAAGACTACCAATTGTACCTAATCCTGTTTTTGGTAAAGTCATTGCTAATGCAACAGCAGCTAAAATAGAATCAACTGCGAAGGCGATATCTGCAACTTCAACTTTAAATACAGTCCACCAAAAGTTCTCTTGTTTTTTCTTTGCTTCTTTTTCTTCTGTTTCTTCATCTGTATTCTTTTTAACATACGTTTTAAATAAGTGATTACCAGCGATAAACATAAGGTAAATGGCACCGATTGCTTGCACTTGCCATACGTCCACTAGGAACGAAATCATAAATAACGATCCGAAACGGAAAACAAATGCCCCTGCTAATCCATAAAATAGTGCTTTCTTTCTTTTTTCTTCTGGTAAATGTTTTACCATAATTGCAAGAACAAGAGCGTTGTCAGCCGCTAAAATCCCCTCTAGTGCAATTAGGATGAGTAATACCCAACCATACTCCAATAATAATGATACATCCATGTACATTCTCCTCTCATTTCTATAAGTACTAAATAAGTGAAGAATTCCCCACTATTTAGTTTCCCCATACTCCTGCCTATTAACTTTAGAAGAATTTGGAAATGGATGCAAAAAAGACCTCTGCCGTTAATAGGCAAAGGTCTTGCTAGACATATGTAATGAAAATGCCAACAAAGCCGGAAGAACTAAGTTCTACGTAATGACGACTTTGTTTCCAAGAAATATTCTTGGACGCTACTCCCCTTTGGAGATATGCTATTGTACTCTCATTATATGGATAATTTATACGGTTGTCAACCTGTTAAAATGTCTTCATTCGGATATTTTATTTTCCGGTTCTTTTTACGTGCAAATGAAAAAGCTAATGTTAAAGGCCCCATCTTCCCAAAAAACATCATAAAGATAATAATAGCTTTTCCAATCATCGTTAAGTGTGGTGTGAAATTCATACTGAGACCGACAGTCCCAAATGCTGAAAATACTTCGAAAGCACTCATCAATAGAGGAACTCGCTCAGTAATGCTTAAAATTAAAATAGCAAAAAAAATAAATGAAATAGAAATAATAGCGATGGTCAATGATTTGACAATGAGAGTATCTTTAATGGATTTTTTAAACACGACAATATCGTCTTGTTCTTGTAAAAATTTAAATACCCCAAAAAACATGATTAAAAAGGTTGTTAATTTAATCCCACCGCCAGTTGAAGCACTACCGGCTCCGATAAACATTAGAAGCATCATTAATAAAAGGGAAGGCTTTGATAATGCGGAAATATCAACTGTATTAAACCCGGCAGTACGCGTTGAAATAGCTTGGAAATAAGCAGCCATGCCTTCTTCAAATGGGGTAAAGCCTCTCATAGAAAGAGAATTGTGAAACTCGAATATAAAAATAAAAACAGTCGCAATAATATTGATGATTAGAGTAGAAGAGAGCATAAGTTTTGAGTGTAATGTAAGGTTTTTAAAATTTTTCTTTCTTTTTATATCTACGATTACTGTAAAACCAATCCCACCTAAAATAATGAGGGAGGAAATGACGAGATTGACAAGAATGCTGTGAGAGTGGGACATTAAATTATCGCTCCAAACAGAAAAACCTGCATTGTTAAAAGCAGAGATGGAATGAAAAAAGCTATAATAGATCCCTTTAGCAATCCCATATTTCGGTACCCATTCAAAAGAAAGAATGAAAGCAGCGATACATTCGACTGTAAAAGAGAATAAAAATAATGCTTTGGCAAGACGAATGACACCGCCTATATTCGTTTGATTTAATGCTTGTTGTAGTAAAATTCGGTTTTGAAGGCCAATTTTTCTGCCAAGCATAATCGCAATTAAAACAGCAAAGCTCATAATGCCAAGTCCGCCCACTTGTATAAGTGTTAAAATGACACATTGGCCAAATAAGGTAAATACTTTCCCAGTGTCCACAACACCAAGCCCTGTAACCGTACAAGCAGAAACGGTTGTAAATAAAGCATCGAGCCATGAAATAGACGTCGTTGTAGCAATTGGCAATTTTAATAAGCATGTACCGATAATTGATAACATAATAAAAGACAAAGTAAGAACACGGGGAGGACTCATGTGAATGTTAATCCGTTTCATGTTACATATCGTTCCTTTCAGTTTGCTTTTACTAGTATGTGAAAAAGCACCATTATGTATGTTAAAAATAGAAAGAGGCAGAGAATATCTGCCTCTAAGCCATATGTTATATTGTTATCCACGTAATTGTTGTTGAGCTAAAGAAACAAGACGTTTTGTTACTTCACCGCCAACTGATCCGTTAGAACGTGATGCAGTATTAGACCCTAAGCTTACGCCGAATTCTTGTGCAATTTCATATTTAAATTGATCAAGTGCTTGTTCAGCACCTGGAACTAGTAATTTGTTTGTTTTTGCCATGATGATACACATCCTTATGAGTAATCCAGTTCAGCTAAGTATGTATCTGAACTGGTACCGTTATTTTATGTGGAACCGGCGTGCTCATACGCGGAAGTAATCGGTGTGATTAGAAGTTATTGGATAGAAAAAAGAGTAGCAATTTTTGCTACTCTTTTTTTAGTATTGTCGCTGTACCTTCCACGACAATATCATCCGATTGATTATATATATTTGTTTGTAACGTAATGATTTTTTTATCGTCACGTTTTTTGATGACCTCTGCCACAACGCGAAGTGTATCGCCGATTTTGACAGGAGCGCGGAATGAAACGTTTTGAGATAAATAAATCGTATTTTTACCCGGGAGTTTCGTTCCAAGGATGGTAGAAATAAAACTTGAAACGAGCATACCATGAGCAATACGTTCTTTAAACATTGTCGTTTTTGCAAAAGAATCTAAAATATGAATAGGATTCACATCTCCAGTCAATTTTGCAAAATTGATAACGTCCTCATCCGTAATCGTTTTTGTAAGTGATGCTTGATCACCGACTTGAATCTCATCATAACGAAGCTCCGGGACGGTTTGTGCTTCTTGAAATGGATTCATTTTGTCCTCCTTCTTTTCCATATCGAAAAATGCTAGCCATCTTGATGTAGTAGGAGGAAGAAAGAGTTTTGTTTGTGCTGCAGTTAGCTCCCACATTTTTCTTACTTGATGGAAGTAAATAGATTTTTTGAGTTTTCCTCGAACTTTTTTGCGAGTTCCAACTGTTTTGTCTTGAAATCTTCCAAAAAACCTTCTAACTGTTTTTGAGCCTCTTCACGTTGTAATTGTTGTTGTTCAATAAATTGCTTCGTTGTTTCTTCAAATTGACCGCTTGTTTGAGTAAGGATAGACAAAGATGTTTTTGTAGGAGAAACAGTTAGCTGTTGCATATGAGCAGAAAGTTCTTTCCACTTGTCTTGCCACTCATTAATTTGATCATTTAAGGAGTTTCCTGTTAATTGCTTCACGTAATCTGTATATTGATTATTGAATTGAGTAGTGAATTGTTGCAGTTCTTTTTCCAGTTCATCTACTCCTGATGTTAATTTATGCAAAGCGTCTTGTTGTTGTTTTAATGTTTCTAAAGTAAGTTGCTCTAATTGTTTCCCAGCTGAAGAGAAAAGGGAAAGAGATTGAGACCAGTTTTTCCAAAATGCATCGACCAATTCGTATGGTTTAGTTTCCATTGTTTGACCCCCAAATGTTTTTTTGCATATTGTGAACGCAGATTACTCTGCTGTACCACCAGGTGAAGATGAAGAATCCTTTTCATCCTTTTCTGGAGAAGTGGCAAATGGAAAGAATGCGTTCGTATATAACGTGAAAAACGTTCGCAGCATATTTTGGTAATGCTCAAAAGAAGTTGCACATGTTGCTAAATATTTCTCTCCATATTCAGTTAAAGAATAAATTCTTTTTGCTGGCCCTCCTTCGCTTGTATCCCAAGTAGAAGAAATAAGGTTTTCTTTTTCTAATTTGCGTAGTGTTCTATAGACATTACCTTGGTCAACAGAAGAAAAGCCGATATCCATTAGCATTTGAATAAGTTTGTAACCATGAAGACTCCAGTCTTTTAGACATAGAAGTAAGAAGGGAACTAAGAAGTTTTTTGGCATGGAGTTTGGTTGTTTTGCTTGGTTGTTCTCCAAACTTTCGCGTTGTTCTGGTTCATTATGTAGCATGATTGTGCATCACCTCATGAATCAGTTAGATGGAATTTTTTGCTTATAAGTGCAATTTACACCTATCTGTTTTTAAAGTCAATACATTTGTTAGAAAATAGAAAAAAATAAAATATAGACTTGAAGTTTTATTCAGAATATTAGAAAATAATGAATAGGTTGAATTGTTTCAAAAACGAAAAAGGGAGTGTAGGTAAAGTGATTGATCAAAAATTCGATCCACTACAAGCATGGAAAAATGCTTATGAACAAACCGAAACATTTTGGGGAAAAGCGCTCAATGAAACAATTAAAACAGAAGAATATTCTGCTTGGATGGGCAGCGTTCTAGATTTGAATTTGTTTTATCAAAAAGCATTAAATGATACGACAAAAAATTATTTAGAGCAGGTGAATGTGCCTACGAAAGAGGATATCGCTAGAGTGGCTACGCTTGTTATTAACTTAGAAAATAAAGTGGATAACATTGAGGAGTTTCTAGAAGATAAGGTAGAGTCAGTAGGACAAGCTCCTACATTAAAGCGCGATGTTACGAAAGTAAAACAAGATATTCGCACATTAGAAACGAAAGTTGATCAAATTTTAGAATTGCTAGAAAAGCAAAATGCAGTACTAGCAAAACTACAAGAACCTGTAAAAGAAGAAGTAAAACCTACGAATAAGCCAGAAAATAAAAAGTGATAATAGCGCTTGTTTATAACATATGAAAGAGAAAGGGAGAATCTCTTTTCTATGTATAAACAGCGAAACATAATTATATAGGGACTCCATAGTATGAGTACCAAAATGATTCATAATAGTCGTTCACAAATTCATTTAAGGGGGAAAAGAAATGGTTCAATTAAATGGCAAAGTAGCAATCGTAACAGGTGGGGCAAAAGGGATTGGAAAAGCGATCACAGTAGCGTTAGCACAAGAGGGCGCAAAAGTTGTTATTAACTATAACAGCAGTAAAGAGGCAGCTGAAAACTTAGTAAATGAACTAGGAAAAGAAGGACATGACGTTTATGCAGTTCAAGCAGATGTTTCTAAAGTAGAAGACGCAAACCGACTTGTGGAAGAAGCAGTGAATCATTTTGGTAAAGTTGATATTCTTGTTAATAATGCTGGTATTACAAGAGATCGTACATTCAAAAAGTTAAATCGTGAAGATTGGGAACGCGTAATTGACGTGAACTTAAGCAGTGTGTTTAATACGACAAGCGCGGTACTTCCATACATAACGGAAGCGGAAGAAGGTAGAATTATTAGCATTTCTTCTATTATTGGTCAAGCGGGTGGATTTGGACAAACAAACTACTCAGCAGCGAAAGCAGGTATGCTAGGATTTACAAAATCATTAGCATTAGAGCTTGCAAAAACAAATGTAACTGTAAACGCTATTTGCCCAGGATTTATTGATACTGAAATGGTAGCAGAAGTGCCAGAAGAAGTACGTCAAAAAATCGTCGCTAAAATCCCGAAAAAACGTTTTGGTCAAGCTGATGAAATTGCAAAAGGTGTAGTATACCTATGCCGTGACGGTGCTTATATCACAGGTCAGCAATTAAACATTAACGGCGGATTATATATGTAATGAAGTAAGAAAAAAGTGCATATCCATAGCAGGAATGCACTTCTTTTTTTAGAAGGAAATTGACCAAAAAGGAGATAGAAAAATGACTACATTCGCAACAGAATGGGAAAAGCAATTAGAGCTATACCCAGAAGAGTACCGAAAAGCATATCGCCGAGTGAAAAGGGCGAGTGAAATTTTATTACGTGAACCAGAGCCACAAGTAGGATTAACGCCGAAAGAGGTTATTTGGACGAAGAATAAGACGAAGCTTTATCGCTACATTCCAAAACAAGAAAAAACACAAAGAGTTCCAATTCTATTAATATATGCTCTTATTAATAAACCATATATTATGGATTTAACTCCTGGAAATAGTTTAGTGGAATATCTAGTGGACCGTGGTTTTGATGTGTATATGCTTGATTGGGGCACATTTGGTTTAGAAGATAGTCATTTGAAATTTGATGATTTTGTGTTTGATTATATTGCAAAAGCAGTGAAAAAAGTAATGCGAACTGCAAAATCGGACGAGATTTCTTTACTTGGTTATTGCATGGGGGGAACGCTAACTTCTATTTATGCGGCACTTCATCCACATATGCCAATTCGTAACCTAATCTTTATGACAAGTCCTTTTGATTTCTCTGAAACAGGATTATATGCTCCTTTATTAGATGAGAAATACTTCAATCTAGATAAAGCGGTTGATACATTTGGAAATATTCCGCCAGAAATGATTGATTTCGGAAACAAAATGTTAAAACCAATTACGAACTTTGTTGGTCCATATGTTGCTTTAGTAGATCGTTCAGAGAATGAGCGCTTCGTTGAAAGCTGGAGGTTAGTTCAAAAGTGGGTTGGCGATGGCATTCCGTTCCCAGGTGAATCATACAGACAGTGGATTCGTGATTTTTATCAAAACAATAAATTGGTTAAGGGTGAACTCGTTATTCGCGGACAAAAGGTAGACCTTGCAAATATTAAGGCGAATGTCTTAAATATTTCAGGGAAACGTGATCATATCGCCCTGCCGTGCCAAGTAGAAGCGTTGCTAGATCATATTTCTAGCACAGATAAACAATATGTATGTTTACCAACGGGACATATGTCGATTGTTTACGGTGGAACAGCGGTAAAACAAACGTATCCGACGATTGGAGATTGGCTTGACGAGCGCTCTAAGTAAAAATAAAAAGATCCAACTAGCATATGTTAGTTGGATTTTTTTATGTAAAATAACAAAACATAGGAAGGAGAAATTTATATTTTAGGAGTATAATTATGAAGCTTATGATTGGTAAGTTGTTTTGGGATACAGGAGCTTCTATGCCTTGTTATCCATCGTTAGAAAATGATATGATATGTGATGTGCTTGTAGTTGGAAGTGGCGAAGCAGGTGCTCAAATAGCGTATTCGTTAGCGAAAATGGGAATGCGTGTTACACTTATTGAAAAAAATATGATTTCATGTGGCAGCACAGCTGCTAATACAGGGTTATTACAATTTCTTCATGATAAATCGTTAACCTCACTTATCCATACATTTGGCGAAGAAAAAGGGGTGCGAGCATATAAGCTTTGTTACGAAGCGTTACGAACAATGGAGAAAGTTGTACCGACTCTCGATATTGATCCCCAGTTTATTCCGCGAAGTAGTTTATATTATGCAAGTAAAAGTGAAGATGTCTCATTTTTACAAGAAGAATACAAAACGTTACAGAATTATGAGTTTCCAGTTGAGTATTTTACAGCATCTGATATTAAGGAACGGTATCCTTTTACAAGACAAGCGGCATTATATACACATGGTGATGCTGAGGTAAATCCGTATTTATTAGCGCATAGCCTTTTGCATAAAGCAAATCAAATGGGTGCTACTATATATGAACATACAGAGGCCATACATATAAAAAAACGTCAAAATGATTTAATTTGTTATACGAAAACAGGAAATCAAATTGTAGCAAAGAATATTATTATGGCGACGGGTTATGAAGCACTTTTCGGAAAGAAAGAAAAAAATACAACAGTGGAAACATCATATGCAGTTGTGACAAATAAGGTAGATTCATTTGAAGGCTGGTATGAGCAATCATTAATTTGGGAAACAGCAAGGCCTTACTTATATTTTAGGACGTATGAAAATCGTATTATTGTAGGTGGATTGGATGAAGCAATGAAAATTCAAACAATCGGTGATACGAAATTATTGCATAAGCGTGATGTCCTTATTAACATTATAAAAGAGATGTTCCCGCAGTATAAAGATATACAGGCGGAGTATTATTGGGCGGCAGCATTTGGCGCTAGTCATGATGGTCTCCCTATTTTAAAAGAAGATAATAAGATACATAATTTATTTTATGCATTGCCATATGGAGGTAATGGAACTGTGTATGGAATGGTATTTGCTAAAGTATTTGAGCAGTTATTTACAAATAAAGAAAGTGAAGATTTTTCTTTGTTTAATCGATAGAAAAAAGGTAGCGAAGTGATGGAATGAGAGATATAAAAAAGTTTTTACAAAAATTGCGTCCTGTACAACTCATTGTTTTGTTTTATTTATTAGCAGTAGTTGTATCGGTAATATTACTTAGTTTACCGTTTGTTACAAAGGCTGATGTGAAATGGACATTTATCGATGCCCTCTTTACATCTGTTAGTGCGGTAAGTGTTACGGGACTGTCTGTTGTTACGATTTCAGATACATTTACTACGGCAGGAATTATTATTTTAGCCCTTATTTTACAATTGGGCGGCTTAGGAATTATGGCGCTAGGTACATTTGTTTGGATTATAACAGGAAAAAAGATTGGTTTGCAGAGAAGAAGACTGATTATGGCAGACCATAACCAAGGGAATTTATCAGGTCTTGTAGAATTGATGCGTTCTATTTTAATTGTAATTATTTCAATAGAGCTTATTGGAGCAATATTATTAGGTACAAGATTCTTACTTTACTTTCCAACTTGGCAAGAAGCTTATTTTCACGGTTTTTTTGCAGCTGTTAGTGCAACTACGAACGGCGGATTTGATTTAACAGGACAATCGCTAATTCCGTATAAAAAAGATTACATTGTTCAAATGATTCATATGTTACTTATTATTTTAGGAGCAATCGGCTTCCCTGTATTAATGGAAGTGAAACAATTCCTTAGTAAAAGGAGACAGCAACTATTTCGTTTTTCGTTATTTACAAAATTGACGACAACAACATTTTTTGCGCTCGTGGTCGTTGGAACGATTATGATTTTTTTACTAGAACGAAATCATTTTTTAGCAGGAAAGTCATGGCATGAAACAGTTTTCTATACACTATTCCAATCTGTGACGACGCGAAGTGGGGGACTTGCTACAATGGATATACTTGAATTGTCACAACCGACGCTTTTATTTATGAGTATATTAATGTTTATAGGAGCATCTCCAAGTTCGGTTGGGGGCGGGATACGTACAACAACATTTGCTGTTAGTATATTGTCACTATACACTTTTGCAAGAGGCGGGAGAACGGTTAGAGTCTTCAAACGTCAGCTACATGAAGAGGACGTGCTGAAAGCATCTGTCGTTATGACAATGGGGATTTTATTATGTGCCACAGCACTATTTATTTTATCTATTACGGAAAATGTACCGCTTATGAGTTTAATTGTTGAAGTCTGTTCTGCTTTCGGGACGACAGGACTATCGACAGGTATTACGCCAGATTTAACAACTGTTGGTAAACTTGTACTCATTGTACTTATGTTTATCGGGCGTGTAGGTATTTTAACATTTATACTAGCTAGTGGTGGAAGAGAACAGCCCCCTCGCTATAAATACCCGAAAGAGAGAATTATTATTGGATAGTATGAAACCATTCTACCTATGTTAGGTAGAATGGTTTTTTAGTCGTTAATGCCAAATTGCGGATGCATAAAAGTATCCTTCTTATTATCTCCTTCTTTTTTTAGTAACTCTTGATTTTCTTCTGAAATCCACCCAATATCATTTGTAGGATGGATCCATTCTTCTCCAGCCATAATGGCAGGGTCTACATCATCACTCCAATTGTGAAGTGGACTGTTCTCGGAATCATATTTACTATCTCCGATTACGACGTCATATTGATTTATGAAAGGTTGTTGCATCTTCTTTCCTGTTCCTTTAAAAGATGGGAAATTCATTTGATGCGGGAGCGTTTCATCTAAAATGGGTGACTGGATTTTATCTTTCTTCTTCAAAATAAGAGCTCCTTTTTATTATGATTTCTTCATATGTAGTATTTCCATCTAGCAGTTCTTATGTACTTGTTAACACTTGCCAGTAATAATTATTTTAGCTTGCTTCAAACTAGAGTAGAAAGTGAATTTTTGAGAGCAGGTGAATGTATTGGTAAAAAGAAAAGTGAAACAAAATGCGGCAATCAACAATAATAAAACTCCGAAAGAAAGCTTACCAGATGCAGAATTTGCATTAGAGTATGAAGGAGAAAATAGCGCGAAGTATGCAAATCGTAATTCAAAAAAAGGTAAACAAAAGTGAGGCGTTTTTTACAAACGCCTCACTTTTTTGTGGGATTATAAAGGTTTTTTTAATTATTTGTAAATTTAGTGTTCATTATTAGCAGAAAAATGCGAAAAAACATAGAAGTAGCAACGTATTACACAAAAACAAACAACAAACAAAAGATTAATGTTGGTTTAATACTGCTTTTACACTAGTTGTTTATATTTGAGTTGTACATAAGATTTGTAAAAGGAGAGAGAGACAGTGAAAAAAACAATCTTTAAAGCTGTAGCAACTGGAATGGTATTTTCGTTATTAATGGGGTGTGGTGCAAAGAAAGAAGAAAGTGCTGGGGCAAAAGTAAAAGATGATAAATTATCTGGATCATTAACTGTTTACACAGCAATTGAAGAAGAACTTGTACCAATTTATCTTGATTCTTTTAAAAAGAAATATCCAGATGTGAAGCTGAATATTGTTCGTGATTCAACTGGAGTTATTACAGCGAAATTGCTAGCTGAAGGAAAAAATACACAAGCAGATGTTGTATGGGGAACTGCAGCTTCAAGTCTATTAGCTTTAGATAAAAAAGATATGTTAAAAGGATACTCTCCAAAAGGAGCGGATCGCGTTTTACCGCAATTTAAAGATGATAAACAACCAGAAAAATGGGTAGGAAATACTGCATTTATGACGGGGATTGCTATAAATAAAGAAGAATTAAAGAAGAAAAATTTACCGATGCCAGAATCATACGAAGACTTAACGAAACCAGAGTATAAAGGAACGCTTGTTATGCCACATCCAGCATCTTCTGGAACAGGATTTTTAACAGTTTCTGCATGGTTACAAATTATGGGTGAAGATAAAGGCTGGGATTACATGAAGAAACTTCATGATAATATGGCAACTTATACTCATTCAGGTTCAAAACCAGCGAAATTAGCGGGTGCGGGTGAATATCCAGTTGGTGTATCGATGGTTTATAGTGCTTTGAAAGAGAAACAAAAAGGTGCACCAGTTGAAGTTGTATTGCCAAAAGAAGGATTAGGTTGGGAAGTAGAAGCGAATGCACTTATTAAAAAAGATAATGCAAAAAATGAAAAATTAGCGCAAGCATTTTTAGATTGGGCAATTACTGATGATGTAATGAAGTTATACTTCGAGAAAAATGGATTTGCGACAATTAAAAATGATTATAAACTTCCAGACGGATTCCCTAAAGATGTGACGGAAAAGTTATACAAAAAGAACGACTTTAAGTGGGCAGCAGAAAATCGCGACAAAATTTTAGAAAAATGGGAAAAAGAGTTTGGCCAAAAAGCAGAACCGAAAAAGTAAGTGAGTGGGAGAGAGAAAAAATGAGCGAATATTTATCAATTCAACACATTCAAAAACAGTTTGATGCATTTACAGCGTTAAAAGATATTTCTTTTACTGTGAAAAAAAATGAGTTTGTATGTTTATTAGGCCCAAGTGGTTGTGGGAAAACAACATTGCTTCGAATTTTAGCAGGGCTAGAAGAGGCGACAACAGGTAGTATAGCTGTGAATGGAAAAGATATTACAGCATTACCTCCTGGAAAGAGGAATTTCGGAATGGTGTTTCAATCCTATGCGTTATTTCCGAATTTAACAGCACTTGAAAACATTGAATACGGCTTAAAGACAAAAAAGTATGGAAAAGCAGAAGTAAAAGAGAAGGCGCTATCGGCGTTAGAGCTAGTTGATTTACTGAATGTAAAAGATAAATATCCTGCTCAAATGTCTGGTGGACAACAGCAGCGAGTAGCACTTGCACGTGCACTCGCTCTGTCTCCGGATATTTTGTTACTCGATGAGCCGTTATCTGCTTTAGATGCAAAAGTACGTGAAAAGTTACGTAGAGAAATGCGTGATTTGCAAGAAAAAGTAGGAGTGACAACTATTATGGTCACGCATGATCAAGAAGAGGCATTAACGATGGCTGATAAAATTGTTGTAATGAATCATGCGGAAATTATGCAGATTGGCACACCAGAGGAGATTTACCAAAGGCCAGCCAATCCATTTGTGGCAGATTTTATTGGTTCTATTAATTTCTTTTCGAAAAATAACGAAGAACATGCAATTCGTCCGGAACATGTAACAGTTGTACAAAATAATGGTATGAAAACAATTGTAGAAAGCATGGAGTTTCGCGGATCTGTATACCGGACAGAAGTGCGCGTTATAGATGAGGAAACGCATCTATATAATGAGAAAATCGTTGTAGATATATTGGCATCAGAAGTAGAAAAAACAGCTATTAGGAAAGGAAAGCCGATTCAAATCTCTTTCTCAGAAAATCATATGTTGTCATATGGAAAGAAGGTTGTTGTATAGATGGAGATGTTAGAAAATTTAAAGGTAGAAAGTACGAAAAAAAAGATTAAGAGACGTATCGGTAAAGAAGAATGGATACAAAGACTATTAATTATTGGTATGATTCTTGCCTTTTTGATTATGCTTGTATTGCCACTATTACAATTGTTTACACAAGCGTTTTATGATAAAGATGGAGCTTTCATTGGTGTTGCGAATTTCAGTAAATATTTCACAACCCCAACATTAGTTCAATCATTACAAAATACGATATGGATTTCGGGCGTGACAACAATTATTGCAGTGGCACTTGCTTTCGCTTACGCCTATGCAATCGCTCGTACGAATGTATTTGGAAAGCGTGTATTTCAATATGTCGCGTTGTTACCATTATTCGCACCAACGATGATGCATGGTATCGCACTTACATATTTATTTGGTAATCAAGGATTAGTAACGAAAGGGATGTTTGGTTTATTTGAAGGCATACAAATCCCTTTATATGGACCAGTAGGAATTGTAATGGCTGAAGTCATGTATACATTTCCGCAAGCATTTCTTATATTATTAATTGCTTTCCAAGGTTCTGATTATCGTTTATACGAAGCTTCTAATATGTTGGGAGCGAGTAAAACAAAGCAATTTCTCACTGTTACTTTACCTAGTGTAAAGTATGGATTAATTAGTGCGATGTTTGTTGTGTTTACACTTAGTTTTACTGATTTTGGTGCACCAAAAATTGTTGGTGGGCAATATAATGTACTTGCTACTGATGTATACAAACAAGTAATTGGACAACAAAATATGCCGATGGGTGCAACTGTCGGAATGATTTTATTAATCCCAGCTATATTTGCGTTTGCAGTTGATCGTATTACGCAAAGAAAGCAGGCAAATTTCTTATCTTCAAAAGCAGTGCCATATAGAATAACGGCTAATAAGAAAAGAGATGTAGCCTCGTTCATATATTGTAGTGTGATTACATTTATGATTATTCTTTTATTTGTGGCAGTTGGTATTGCGGCAAGTGTGAAAGTATGGCCATATAATATGAGTTTTACATTTGAACATTTTAATTTTTCGAGTTTAACAGGAGATGGACTTGAAGCGTTTAAAAATAGTGTAATTGTATCAGCGGTAACAGCAGTTATTGGGGCAATTTTAACATTTATGTTCGCATATGCGATTAAAAAAATAAATCAGCTAAAGTTTTTCCGAAAAATAGGCTATTTTTTCTCAATTGTACCTTTAGCAATCCCAGGTCTAGTACTTGGATTGGGATACGTCTTTTTCTTTAGTCAACCAACGATTCAAATACTTGGATTATCAGTAACGAATCCGTTTCATTCTTTATATGGAACAATCGCTGTGTTAGTACTAGTCAATATCATTCATTTTTATTCTGTAACATTCGTTACGGCAACGACTGCTTTAAAGAAATTAGACCGAGAGTTTGAGCTTGTTTCGCAGTCGATGGGCATTCCGTTTTATAAAACATTCTTTAGAGTAACGGTACCAATGTGCTTACCAGCAATTTTAGAAATGGTCATGTACTATTTCGTAAATTCGATGGTAACTGTGTCAGCGGTTGTATTCTTATACGCAGCTGATTTTAAACTAGCGGCCGTATCAATCGTAAATATGGATGATGCAGGAAATGTAGCGCCAGCAGCTGCAATGAGTGTACTTATTGTTGTTACAAATATTGTAGTAAGAGTTGTATATGAATGGGGAACGAAAGCACTTCGCAACCGAACTTCACAATGGCAAAAAAGATAAAGTGAAACTTTAATCAGTGGGGGGGTTCCTCCCCCACTGATTATTAGTTGAACCAATCGGGCGTTTACGGGCAGTTGATCTCCCACTTAACTTTTTTGCTCCAGCCGAATTTTGAGGGGGAAATCTTACTGCCCGTTAACGCGGGATAAATAAGAAGGGTGATGGATTGTATGAAAATAGAAGCAGTTATTTTTGATTGGGCAGGTACGACAGTTGATTACGGATGTTTTGCACCACTGGAAGTATTTATGGAGATTTTCCATAAACGCGGTGTGGTAATTACAGCAGAAGAAGCCCGTAAACCAATGGGATTATTAAAAATTGATCATGTAAGGGCGCTAACAGAAATGCCTCGTATTGCGAGTGAGTGGAATCGCGTTTTTGGACAATTACCAACAGAAACAGACATTCAGGAGATGTATGAAGAATTTGAAGAGATTCTCTTCACTATTTTACCGCGCTATGCGTCGCCAATTCATGGAGTAAAGGAAGTGATTGCTTCTTTGCGTGAAAGAGGAATTAAAATTGGTTCAACGACTGGTTATACGAGAGAGATGATGGACATTGTAGCAAAAGAAGCAGCGCTACAAGGATATAAACCTGATTTTCTTGTAACACCAGATGATGTTCCTGCTGGGCGTCCATATCCGTGGATGTGCTATAAAAATGCGATGGAACTTGGTGTATACCCGATGAATCATATGATAAAAATTGGAGACACGGTATCAGATATGAAAGAGGGAAGAAATGCTGGTATGTGGACAGTTGGTGTAATTCTTGGTAGTAGCGAACTCGGCTTAAGTGAAGAGGAAGTGGAGAATATGGATCCAGTAGAGCTTCGTGAAAAAATAGAAGTAGTTCGTAATCGCTTTGTTGAAAATGGAGCGCACTTTACGATTGAAACGATGCAAGAACTTGAAACCGTAATGGAACATATTGAGAAACAACAACTTATTATTTCATAAAAGGGGAAGAGGATCATGACTGAAAATCACTACTTATTATTAACGCCAGGACCATTAACGACAACAAAAACAGTAAAAGAAGTTATGCTATACGATTGGTGTACGTGGGATGTTGAATATAACACGATGGTGCAAGATGTAAGAGCTAAACTTGTATCGTTAGCAACGAAGGAAGAAGAGAAATATACGACTGTTCTTATGCAAGGAAGCGGTACGTTTTCAGTTGAAGCAGTAATTGGTTCTGTTATTCCTAAAAATGGAAAGTTGCTTGTTTGTACAAATGGTGCGTACGGTAAGCGAATTGTACAAATGGCAGAGATGTTACATATAGATGTGGTGGTAAGTCAAACAGAAGAGTGGGAGCCTACTAATGTTGTAGAAGTAGAAAAGATATTACAACAAGATAAAGAGATTACACATATTGCAATTGTCCATTGTGAAACAACGACAGGTATTATTAATCCAATTGTAGACGTATGTAAATTAGGGAAGAAATACGGAAAAGTAACACTAGTTGATGCAATGAGTAGTTTTGGTGGTATTGAAATAGATATCGCTGAGTTGCAAATTGACTTTCTAATTAGTAGTGCGAATAAATGTATTCAAGGGGTTCCAGGGTTCGGATTTGTTATTGCAAAGCGCGATGAATTGTTGAAATGTAAAGGGCAGGCACGTTCATTATCTTTAGATTTATACGATCAATGGGAAACGATGGAAAATCAAAATGGAAAATGGCGTTTTACATCACCTACACATGTTGTACACGCTTTTTATCAAGCACTACTTGAATTAGAAAAAGAGGGCGGAGTAAAAGCACGTTACAATCGATATGATAACAATCAAAAAGTATTAGTGAATCGAATGAGAGAAATCGGATTTAAGCCACTAGTAGATGAAAAATATCAATCGCCTATTATTACATCTTTCATTTATCCAGAAGAATGGTTTGATTTTGAGCAATTATACAATGAATTAAAGCGTGATGGATTTGTTATATATCCAGGTAAAATTTCAAAAGTAGATACATTCCGCATTGGAAATATCGGTGATGTACATGAGGCAGATATTAATCGCTTAGTTGATAGTATCGCTAAAGGAGTTGTTATAGGTTGAAAGTATTTTGCTTAGGTGGAGCAGGTAAAATTTGTCGTGAAGCAATTTTAGATTTAGTGCAATTTTCATCTTTTGAGACGATTACAGTAGCAGATTTTAACGAAGAAGAGGGGCTTAAAGTAGTAGAATGGCTCAACGATCCTCGCGTTGATTTTGTGAAAGTAGATGTAACGAATCATGAGGATACGGTTGCAAAAATGAAGGGCTATGACATTGTAATGGATGGTACAACAATTAAGTTAAATGGATTATCTACTCGATGTATTGCAGAAGCAGGTTGTCACGGTGTGAATTTAAATGGATTTGGTGAAGAAAATGATTCGCATTCTATATTTGTTCAAAACGGAAAAACATGTTTACCTGGGTTTGGTATGACGCCAGGTGTAACGCAAATGATGGCGATGTATGCGGCAAATCAGTTACATACTGTAGAGTCAGTTCGTGTAAGTCATGGTTCGTATCGTCCCATTGCTTTTTCTGCATCCATTACAGAAACAACGACATATGAATATGATCCACATTTGCCATCGCGTACAGTGTATGAAGATGGTGAGTTTAAGCAAGTGCCTCCGTTTGCGCGTCCAAGAGAAATTGAATTACCGGCGCCTTATGGTAAGACAACGCAGTATATCATACCGCATTCTGAAACGATTACGTTAGCAAAAGCATTAGAAAATAAAGGCGTTAAACTAATAGAGACGAGAGGAACTTGGCCAAAGCAAAATATGCAGCTCGTACGTGCATTGTATGATTACGGTATATTGCGTAATGATCCAGTTGAAATAAATGGAAAAGAAATCGGCATAATGGATTGTATTGCGAAGTATTTATTGCACTCGAAAGAAGGACAAGAAACAGAGATTTACGGTTATGCACTTCATGTAGAAGTAATAGGTATGAAAAATAATGAGAAACAAAGACGTGTATTATATCATACACACCCGTTATCTGATGGATCTGTTGTAGGATGGGAAAAATTAAGAGCTTATACGAGAAACGTCGGTATTCCATTTGGGATTGCTACAGAGCTAATCGCAAAAGGGAATGTAAATAAAGTTGGTGTTGTGACACCCGAGGAAGCTTTTGTCAAACCACAAATTATTTTTGATGAACTAAAAAAGCGTGGTATTCATATTCACGAGGAAGTTTTCGTTGAAAAGGAAAGTTATAACTTTGTATAAGTAAGGCAGTGTATGAGGTAGAAATCAATGGGGTGAGGTTATGTCTGTAGTAGGTGAAGAAAGAAAGCGAACCATTCTTGAGAAGGTAGAGTTTAAAGGGAAGGTAAAAGTTTCAGAATTAGCGAGAGAGTTTGCTGTATCAACAGAGACGATTCGTCGTTATTTAGAAGAATTGGATCGTGAAAAGAAGTTGAAGAAAGTGTATGGTGGAGCCGTCCAACTTCCGGGAGCTGGAATAGAGGCACCAATGTTAGAACGAGAGATGCTACATATAGAAGAGAAGAAGCGAATTGGGTATAAAGCAGCAACATTTGTAGAAGATGGAGATGTTATTGCGATTGATGACGGAAGTACACCACTTCAAATGGTACCATATCTTGTACATCGCAAAAATTTAACGATTGTAACAAGTTCATTTCCAGTAGCGACACAATTAATTTCTTCTATTAATAAAAAGATGTTTCACGGTGAAGTTTTATTTATTGGTGGAAAAGTATCTCCAAAACATTCACGCGTATCAGGATCTATTTCGCAGCAAGTTATCCAGCAATTTCATTTTCATAAAGCATTTGTTTCGATTGATGGATTATTACCTGGTTTTGGAGTTTCTAGTTTTGAATTAGAAAAGGCGAAACTGTCAGAAGCGATGATGAAATTAGCAGAGAAAACATATATTTTATGTGATCATACAAAGGTAGGCGTAAAAGGAAATTACCGAATAGCAGCGTTTTCGCGCATTCAACATGTAATTTGTGATAAGAAAATGCCCTATAGTTTTGAAGAGGAAGTTAAAAGGCATAATATTCAATGGACAATTTGTTAAATACGTAGAACCCCCACCTGATTGTGAGGTGGGGGTTTTATTGCCTGCAAATAGCGGGATAAAAGATTTGTATTTATGCAAAAAAAGTGGACACATTTTCCCATCTCTTTCATATAATTTACCAATACAAAAAAAGTTGGTCGAAGGAAAGAAGGGGAAGTATGTCAGAACGGATATATAATAAACTTGTCTTGTATGCAAACATTTTGCAAAAAATTGGTGTCATCAATGAGAAGGAAAAAAATGAAATTCTTCATACGATAGGTAAAAAAGCTCTTTGAATAAAGGGCTTTTATATTTTTTACCTTTAAAAATATAAATTTAATGTAATATTCTCGTTGACATCGATAATGATATTCATTATCATTTATTTATGATTAATTGATAATGCTTATCAATTATAAAGATTATATATGATAGGGGATATTATTTTGAAAAAAAATTATATGAAGGCGCTAGTAGTAGCGACAACATTAGCAATTCCATTTGCTGCATACTCTACTCCAGCGTTAGCAGCAATAAAAATTGAAGCAAACCAATCGGTAGCGGCAGCTAGTGAACGTACATACGATACTGAGATTAAAATATATAAGGATCAAAAAGACGAGCCATCTATGGTTTCTCAATATATAAAAGATCCTAAAGTAACGATTGCGGACGGGAAAAAAATTGTAACTGTAACAATGCAAGATAGCGATTATTTTCAATACCTTAGAATAGAGGATAAAAACCAACCTGGCGTATTTCATGATGTAAAAGTTTTGTCAGAAGATAAGAGGAAGAATGGAACGAAAGTAGTTCAATTTGAAATTGGCGAGTTTGAGAAGAAGCACAATATGCAAATGCATATACTTATTCCGGCTATTGGATATGATCACAAATATCAAGTTCAATTTGAAATTAAAGATCCAACTGTAGGTGACAAAGAAACAGAGAAACCAGATGATAACTCTAATTCAGGCAATACGGAGACGGATCATCCAGTTGATAATCAAAATATGATAACAGATAATAAATTAAGAGAGCTTGTTAATAAAAAGGTATTTAATAGAAAAGATTTAAATACACCAATCACGAAAGAAGAGTTATTACAAGTAAAGGACTTGTTTTTAAATACGAATGAGATACTGGATTATAGTGCATTAAAATATATGCCAAATTTAAAATCTTTAACAGTTGCGAATGCGAAGATAAAAGATCCATCATTCTTTACGAGCTTAAAACAATTGAAACATTTAGCTTTACGTGGTAATGAATTTTCAGATGTAACACCAATTGTTAAGATGGATAATTTAGATTCTCTTGATTTAAGTAATAATAAAATTACGAACGTTGCACCACTAATTGAAATGAAAAATGTAAAAAGTTTATATTTATCAGGCAACCAAATAGAAGATGTAACAGCATTAGCGAAAATGGAACAACTAGATTACTTGAATTTAGCAAATAATAAAATTACGAATGTTGCGCCATTAAGCGCGTTGAAAAATGTAACATACTTAACTTTAGCAGGTAATCAAATTGAAGATATTAAACCGTTATATTCATTACCTTTAAAAGACTTAGTATTAACACGTAATAAAGTAAAAGACTTATCCGGTATTGAGCAAATGAAGCAATTAGAAGAATTGTGGATCGGGAAAAATGAAATAAAAGATGTTACTCCTCTAAGTAAGATGACACAGTTAAAACAATTACACTTACCTAACAATGAGTTAAAGGATATTACTCCATTATCAAGTCTAGTAAACTTACAAAAGCTTGATTTAGAAGCGAATTATATTTCAGACTTAACACCAGCTAGCAATTTGAAAAAGTTAGTATTCTTAAGTTTTGTTGCAAATGAAATTCGTGATGTTCGACCAGTTATAGAACTAAGTAAAACAGCCTATATCAATGTTCAAAATCAAAAAGTATTTTTAGAGGAAACAGAAGTAAATAAAGAAGTAAAAGTACCTATATACGAGAAAGATGGTAAAATCTCTACAAAAATTCGTTTAAAGAGCGAAGGTGGTACGTATAGTAATGATGCAGTTAAGTGGAGTACACCAGGTGAGAAAGTATATGAATTTGGTGTAAAAGATCCATTTGCGGATACAGGAATCTTCTTCACAGGATCTGTGATTCAAAATGTGGTAGAAAGTAAAGAAGACAATAATTCTAAAGAAGATGAAAAAGTAGAAGTAGTAGAATTTAAAGATGTACCAAAAGGACATTGGTCAGAGGAAGCAATTCATTATTTAGCGAAAGAAAATATTTTCAAGGGATATGGAAATGGACAATTTGGATTTGGGGATCGTATTACTCGTGGACAAGTTGCGTCTTTAGTACAAAGGTATTTGAAATTAGAAAATAAAGTAGAGCAGAAAGAGAGATTTACAGATACGAAAGGACATATGTTTGAGCAAGATATTGCTACAGTTGCGCAAGCTGGAATTATGCAAGGAGATGGTACTGGGGAGTTTCGTCCAGATGGAGTATTAACTCGATACGAAATGTCTGTAGTATTATATAAAGTATTTCAGCTAAAAGAAGATGAAAATAATAAAGTGAACTTTAATGATGTACCAATTGGTCATTGGGCAGAAGAATATGTGAAAGCGTTAGCGGACAATAACATATCAAAAGGTGATGGAAAAGGAAACTTTTTAGGTGATGATTTTGTAACACGTGAACAATATGCACAGTTCTTATATAACGCAATAATGAAATAAAAGATGAGAAAATACGTTATTCTTTGATTGAAAAAGAATAACGTATTTTTTATGTATAAAATGAAATAGTCAATATACAGGAGTATAGACATATGAATAGCCCTTTTTAAAGAAGAGACGTGAAACTATATTGACAAAAAGGCGTTCTCATGTGATAATTCAATTAAATTTTTAAAATAATCAAAAAATACTCCTTTTACATAGAAAGGATTCGAACATTATATGAATATTACGCCGGGGGTGACGAAATGTTATTTTTTCTAAAGAAATGGAATGAATTAAAAGATGTGAAATCTGAACTAGCACTTCGTGATTGGTTTTATGGTACAAAAATTAGCTTATCACTTTGTACGTCAAAAGAGCCGTTAACTTTTTTAGTAAACGTTGAAGGAAGAGATAAAGGGTTATTTTCAGAAGAAGATTTTATTGTTGTAAACTGTATGTGTGAACCAGTATTTGAAAATGAAGAAAAACCAGCTGCGGAATCATTTATGCATGCAGATATTTATAAAAAAAGTAGTGCAGAATGTATTTTACAAGTACAGACTGTAGATAGTCATTTAATATCAGAGTTGTATGGAGAAAAAGGGGAAGTAACATTCGATAAACGTAGCGTGGAACGTGTTTTTGGAAAAGAAGGTATAAAAGAAATGACAATTCCCATTGTAGAAGATGAGAAAAAATTCGCTGATTTATTAGAAAATAATGTGCCGAATTTTAGTGAAGGTGGAGGAGTAGTTCTCGTTCATAATTATGGCATGATTGTGTGGGGAAAAACTCCAGAATACGCGAAAAAATGGTTGGAGGGTATAGAATATTTAATGAACTACCATGTAAAATTGTTAATGATAAAAGGCGCAAAGAGTTCTGTTATATGAAATGTTTGTGATTTCGTTACAAATCCACAAATGAATGAAAGCGTTTTAAAAATAATTTTACTCATAAAATATAGGTCTCCTTATTATATATAGATTACATGTTGACATGTAAGGAGGAACATATTTTGCGAGTTAAATATCATTTTCTGCCAAAACAGCAAGTAACATTTTGCAAAATGAACGATTCAGGTAAGAAGGCTCTGCAAATTATGAATGAAACGGGATTTCGAGCAATCCCTGTATTAGCAGAAGATGAAAAGAAATTCATGGGGATTATTTATAAAGTGGATCTTTTAGAAAAGAAGTGTAATGGTGGATTAGAGGAATTAAGTACGGAACATATGCTAGAAGATTCCGCTGCATTTATTTTTGAAAAGGACTCTTTTTTCAGAGCATTTTATGTTATTCGTCGTTTGCCGTTTTTAGCGGTACTAAATGATTATAATGAATTTGTTGGCATCTTAACTCATTCCAATATATTTGATGTTATTGAGGATTCATTTGGTATGCGGACGGGTGGTTATATATTAACGATTGCAACACAAGATTGTAAGGGAACGATTAAAGAACTTGGGACATTGTTGAAAGCATTTCATATCGGTGGACTATTTACGCTAGATAACGGCGATCAATATATTCGCCGCGTTATTGTCAATATAACAGATGAGTTAAATGAAAAAAGATTAAAGCAATTAATCGAAAAAATAGAGAAAAAAGGATTCAGGGTGAGTCATGTAGATTATATTTAAGATGAAAAGGAAAGGGAGCAATTTGCTATATGCAGATTGCTCTCTTTTTTAGTTTGAGTCATGAATCTTATTTTGAAACAGGAGGCGGAGATAATGCTAAATCGGATAAAAAAATAAAATCTGCATGTTCACGAATTTTAGGAATAGAGGTTTCTATAACACGTGATGTAATTTCACCTGGAGGCCCAACATGTCCGATAGCTACCATAATCGGTTTTTCTTGAAGTTTTTTAATGAGTAATTGGGCTTGTTTTGAAATATGTGCCGCTGTGTACACGTCATCAAAAAATAATTGATTTTCAATAATTGGCACTCCTAATTCTTTCCCGATTTTTGGGACGACACTCTTAGGATTTGTTTTGCTATCTAAATAAAATAAACCGTGTTTTTTACAAGCTGCAAGTATAAGTCGTACAATTCTTTCGTCTGCAGTCACTTTTGATCCCATATGATTATTCATCCCAATTGCATGTGGCACTTCTTGAATCGCTTGTTCGAGTCGATTATTTATTTCTTCGTCGCTTAAATCAGTTGTAATTGCTTTTGGTCCAAGCCATTCTTTTTTACCTTTAATCGGTTCCATTGGCATATGTATAATAACTTCGTGTCCTTTCTTATGAGCCGCTATCGCATCTTCCTTTGTGGAAGGAAGAAAAGGCATAACAGCAACAGTTAGTGGAATAGGAAGTGATAACATTTTATCAGTTCCTTTCATATTATTGCCGAAGTCATCAATGACAATAGCTACTTTATTTGTATGAGCCTTGGCCTCAACAGGAAACAAGAAAGATGGTAAAAACATAGTCAAAATAAGCAATGCAATCGTATATTTGCGCATATAACTATTTCCTTTCTATATTATCAATCACCATTATGGTTTGCGTTTTTATATAAATTAAACAAAAAATGTCGAAGAAAAGTATATGGAAAATAGGGAATCCGCTATTTAATTGGTGTTTGTAAAAAAAGAAGATGAAAAAATTGTCTATTATTGCGAATGTATTTACAAAGATAGAATAATTTGTAATAATTCTCAAAGTGAGGGTAAAGATTTGTAAATTACAGGGAGAAAATGTTAAATTTTCTGATTCTTCAAATTCAAATATGATAAGCAGTTAAAAGTTCAATGGAGAAGTGAAGTAGAGAGCATGGAAGTATAATAAGGGGGATATGAATGTTTACTGTAAAAAGGAAGTACACATTAGAAAAGCTTTCACGTGATATTCATATGAAACGTGAAGAGATGATTCAATTAGGTTTAACGAGTGGATTAAATAGTACGGAGACGATTCAAGTGAGTCAAGAATTGGACAAGCTTATTTTACAGTACCAGTGTTATAAAGAAAAACAAACACCAAAATGGTTATCAATTATAAAGGTACCTATTTTTCAAATTGGGTATGAAGGGAAATCAAGTAATTTTTGGCGAATGCTTGTGGCTGGTTTTATGAAATAAGTATAATTACCCTTTAGGGATAAGGATAATTATACTATGTGTAACGGAATTTCGATATGAACTGTCGTTCCTTCGTTTTCTATACTGTTAATAAAAATATGCCCGTTGTACATCTCTATAATTCGTTTACATATGACAAGTCCAAGACCTGTTCCAGTATCTTTATTAGTAAAGAACGGATGAAAGAGGTGTTTTTGAATATGTTTTGGAATCCCTTTTCCAGTATCTATAATTTGCAATTGTGCGTGTGTTTCATTGTTTGTTACGAAAATAGTTAGTGTATCGCCAGAAGTCATAGCTTCAATTGCATTTTTTGTAATGTTTAAAACCACTTGTTTCATATGGTCTTTTGAGCACCGGATATGAACAGGACGGTCTGGCAAATGTAAATGGAATACAATATTATGTAGATTCGCCTCAGATTGAATAATTAATGCTACCTCATTTAGAATGGTTCTCACATCATATGTTTGTTCGATGATTGCAGTTGGCTTTCCAAGAATAAGAAATTCACTTACAATTTCATTAATTCGTTCTATTTCTTGTTCGATGATGGAAAAATAGAACTGATCTTGTTCATCTTTATATTTCTCTTTTAATAGAGCGACGAGCCCTTTAATTCCGGTAAGTGGATTACGGATTTCGTGGGCTGTACTAGCTGCAAAAGTTCCAACTAATTCAATTTTTTGTAGTTCATTTTGTTGTCTTTCCAGTTTTGTTTGTCGTTTTAACAACATATATTGAGCGAGTAAAAATAAAATTGACATTAAAAATAAAGTAGCTATACATTCTATGGCAACCCACTGGTTTAAAGTTTTTTGATGAATAGGTAACGGAGAAACAGAGACTTTCCAATCTAATCTTTGGAGTGGAGTAGTAAGCATATTAGAATGAGCATCACTTGTTTCGTTATTATCATCGTTTAGAAAAACTACATTATACTTATCAGTTACTTCAAAATGGTATTGTGGCTTAATGGCATTTAAAGATGATGAAATGTAGTCAAAGCGTAAACTTGCTAACAATAAGCCTGAGAGCTCCTTCTGTTTATTGAAAATGGGGGAAGCAATCATAATAGCTTGATGGCCAAGAACACGATCTGTAATGACGGATGATACAGTTGTTTTCTTAGTTTGTAATGCGTTTTGAATATATTTACGATCTGAGACATCAACAGGTGGTCGGTCACCTTCCGATGCGATTGTAATGATACCTTCTGGTGTAGCGTAATATAGACCAGAAAAATGTGCATCGTTTCCATCCGTATCATGTACAATTTCTTTCATTCCATTAATATTTCCAGTCTCGGTTCCTACGACCTTTGCGAGCATTTCTAGGGCAGAAATTGCTTCGCCAAGGTGGTGATCTAAATAGTCTCTATATAAAAAGAGAACCGTATGGGCAACTTGTTTATTTTCTTGTTTCATTTTATACGAATGATATGAATAAAATGTAGCACCAATCCCTATTGTTGGTAGGATAACAAGCAATATATATATAACTATGCTGTGGAATTTGAATTTCAAATTTGGTACTCCTTCTTTTTTATTATCATTATATATAAACTATGTTAAAATTGTCATGTTTTTATTCAAGAATCATTCATAATATATTTGGGGAGAGGTAATGAATGAGTGAATACTCATTCGGAATTTATATGAAGTACTATTTTGTTCTTTTTATTACTGAGAATTTAAGTGAAGGGTTGAAAGTTGTATGACATCAAATAATGAACGAGAAGATATTTCTCAATCTTTAAAAGTATTTATTGCATTATCTCGTGTACATCGTTCTGTTATGGATACTACAAATAAGTCTATACAAAGTAACGGTTTAAATCCAACTGAGTTTGCTGTATTAGAACTGCTATATCATAAAGGCGGTCAACCACTTCAGCAAATTGGTGAGCGTATTTTAATAGCTAGTGGCAGCATTACATATGTTGTAGATAAGTTAGAGAAAAAGGGACTAGTAAAAAGAATTCCGTGCCCGAATGACAGACGTGTTATTTATGCACAATTAACTGAATCTGGAGAGAACTTTATTGCTTCTATTTTTCCAGGGCATGAGCAAGTTATTCATCAGTCTTTTGAAATGTTAACGAAAGAGGAAAAGGACGAATTACTTGATCTATTAAAAAAGATTGGAAAGTATGAAAAGTAATAATATGTTCCAAAGGAGCTTTGGATAAAGAAATCCAAAGCTTTTTTGTTTACATGTAATGATGGCAGTATATGCCATATTTTGTTGAAGAATAAGAGGAGATTTGGAAGTAAGCATTGAATTATAGTAAGGATGCATATAATGGAGAGGAGGCTCGTTCATGTCATTTAAAGACTATGAATATAAAAGGCCAAATATTGAAGAATTAAAAGAGAAGTTTACAGCTGCTTTAGAGAAGTTTGATAACGCAAAAACTGTAGAGGAACAAAAACAAGTCATTCATGCAATTAACGAAATTCGTAACGATTTTGGTACAATGGGGAATCTTTGTTACATTCGTCATTCTGTTGATACAACAGATGCTTTTTATAAGGAAGAGCAAGATTTCTTTGATGAATTCTCTCCAGTTGTACAAGGATATGGTACAAAGTATTATAATGCGTTAATTCATTCTCCATTCCGTGAAGAATTAGAAGCGTATTATGGGAAGCAATTATTTGCTCTTGCGGAGTGTGATTTAAAAACATATTCTGATGAAGTCGTGAAGGATTTACAATTAGAGAATAAATTGTCTTCACAATATACACAGTTATTAGCATCTGCAAAAATTGATTTTGCAGGAGAAGAAAGAACGTTATCACAGCTTATTCCATTTATGCAAGGGAAAGAGAGAAGTGAACGTAAAGCAGCAAGTGAGGCGTATTACGGATTTTTAGCTGAGAATGAAGAAGAGTTAGATCGTATTTATGACGAGCTTGTTAAAGTGAGAACGAAAATCGCCAAATCTTTAGGTTTCAAAAACTTTGTTGAACTTGGATATGCAAGAATGTACCGTACAGATTATAATGCGGAAATGGTAGCGAATTATCGTCAGCAAGTGCTAGATTATATCGTTCCCGTTACAACGGAATTAAGAAAACGTCAACAAGCGCGTATCGGTGTAGAGAAGTTAGCGTACTACGACGAAAACTTTGAATTTCCAACAGGTAACCCAACTCCAAAAGGAGATGCGGATTGGATTGTTAATCATGGAAAAACGATGTATAAAGAGTTATCGGCTGAAACAGATGAATTTTTCAATTTCATGTTAGATAATGATTTATTAGATTTAGTTGCGAAAAAAGGAAAAGCTGGCGGTGGATATTGTACATATATTGAGAATTATAAAGCGCCGTTCATCTTCTCGAATTTTAACGGAACGTCTGGTGATATTGACGTATTAACACATGAAGCAGGCCATGCTTTTCAAGTATATGAAAGTCGTAAATTTGAAATTCCAGAATATAATTGGCCAACATATGAAGCGTGTGAAATTCACTCTATGAGTATGGAATTCTTCACATGGCCATGGATGAAGTTATTCTTTGAAGAAGATGCAGATAAATATTATTTCTCTCACTTAAGTTCAGCACTTCTGTTTTTACCGTATGGTGTATCTGTTGATGAATATCAACATTATGTATATGAAAATCCTGAAGCATCACCAGAAGAGCGCAAGGCAGCATGGCGTAATATAGAGAAAAAGTATTTACCGCATCGTGATTATGAAGATAATGATTATTTAGAGCGCGGTGGATTCTGGCAACGTCAAGGGCATATTTATAGCTCCCCGTTCTACTATATTGACTACACGTTAGCACAAATTTGCGCACTGCAATTTTGGAAACGTGCAAGAGATAATAGACAAGAGGCGTGGGAAGATTATGTGAATCTGTGCCAACAAGGTGGAAGTAAATCATTCTTGGAACTAGTAGAAGTTGCAAATTTAACATCACCATTTGCTGAAGGCTGTGTGAAAAGTGTTATTACAGAAATTGAAGCATGGCTACAAGCAATTGACGACACAAAATTGTAAAAAACATGCGCTTTTTTTCACATGTTTAACATCGACATAACGAGAAAATGATGAGATAATAAAAGAAAATTCAGAATACTAAAGAGGTGTTTCTAATAAGGAGCACCTCTTTTCACCAACAAAAGGGGGGAAAGAAGTATGCTTCAATCTAATATGGATGTGAGTTTAGAAAGTTTGGTGAACTCATTACAGTCTACCCGAAGCACGCTATTATCAGAAATTGAAATGTTAAATGATACAGAAGTGAATGTAAAGCCACGTCGTGATAAATGGAGTATTATTCAAATTTTGCATCACTTGCATTTAGTTGAACAATCTGTCACGTCTGCCCTTGCATATGCTTTACAAAAAAACGAAAGAAACACGACTCCATTTAAAGACCTCCAACTTACGCTGGATCGCACACATAAACGAGAAGCTCCTCAGCAAATGAAACCAACAGAAACGCTAATGAAAAAACAGCAAGGAATTCAATTACTAGAACATTCACGACAAGAACTATTACACACGCTTCATAGTGTTTTAGATGAAAAAGATCTATTTGAAAATGGATTAAAGCATCCTGTTTTTAATGATTTGAATTTGTATCAGTGGGTTCAATTTCTTGATTTGCATGAACAAAGACATCTTACGCAGTTAAAAGAGGCGAAACACGCAATTTTACAGCGATAATTAGAAGGAAGTGGGAGACCACTTCTTTTTCGTATGTGCATAGTTTTTCTTCTTATTTTGGAATACTACAGAGAGAAAGATAAGAAGGAGTTGAAAAGTATGTCCAAGAAAAAGAAAGAAGAAGAGCGCGCATGGAAAGCACGTAAAGAAAATCAAAAACCACATGGCAAAGTGAAAGCTTTTGCTGAATTAGTTGAAGGAACAGAAAAAACGTGATGAGTATTTCATCACGTTTTTTGTATGAGTGGAAAAGTTAATAAGAAAGTTGTACCTGTACCTTTTTCACTTATAATATCAATTTTTCCGTTCATAGCTTGCACAACACTGAATACGACCATCATTCCAAGACCAGTGCCTTTTTCTTTTGTTGAGTAGAAAGGGGATCCAAGGCGTTTTACTTGTTCTTGATCCATACCAATTCCTGTATCTTTTATATACAATTGTATATGTTTATGTTCTGGAACTAAAGTAAGTACGAGATCACCGCCTGTAGGCATAGCCTCAATACAGTTTTTGAAAATATTTAATAAACATTGGTTCAGTTTTTGTTTTTCACCAGCAATAAAGAAAGATGTACTTTGTTTGATGTAGTGGATACGAACATTTGTTAAATTAGCAAGAGGTGTGATTAAAGATAAGGCATGCAATAATTCTTCCTCTATTTGTAATTGTTGTTCTTTTTCAATACTTGGTTTCGCAAAAGTTAAGTAGTCTGTAAGAACATGATTTGCTTGTTCGATTCCGTTGATGGCTATGTCGATATATAATTTTCGCTCTTGCTCAGTGCATGTATCTGACTGCAAAAGTTGTAAAAATCCTTTTGTTGAAGTTAATGGATTGCGAATCTTATGAGAGATAGACGCTGCCATTTCGCCGATTAAATGGAATTTTTCAGCATTCATAAGTTCGTTTTGAAGACGAACTTGCATTTGTAGTATATGTAGCAAATATAAGATAAGAATTGTTCCAATTATTGTACATATTTCGTACACGATAATATGTGGTATGTAATCTGCGCTATTTGTAACCTCTGAAAGGAAAGATGGTATCCAGCCCAAGCCAAATATGAGACTGTAAAAGATAGCGAGTGCTATTTTTATACGATTAGAACTGCGGTTAAATAGTTTGTATGTTAACAGTAGAACGATAAACAGTAGAACCGAGGCGATAAGGGATGGAAAGACACCAATTCCGCCTAATAAAAAGCGATATATGTTTAATACAGCTAAGATGGAAGCACCGGCAATAGGACCTCCTGTTAATGTACCGACAATTAATACGATATGACGCATATCAAATTGAAATCCATAATTTGTTTTTGCTCCGAAAGTAATACATAGTATGGTAGCGAGGCAACATAATGTAATAAATATAGTTGAATTTAATTTAGGAGAACGTTTCCCTTTTTGATTCCAAAATAAATGGTATACGAGCATTGTAACAAGGATGAATAATATATTTAAAAAGAGATAAATAATAAAGGGTTTCAGTGGGATGCCTCCTCTCTTCTCACATTAGATTAATCATACTATAAAATGCAAGAAATGAAATGCGAAATAGCGGAAAAATCAGAAATTTTTTCTGGTAGTATACAATATGTTACAATAAGCTTTGTCAATGAAAGAAGGAATTCCGTGTAATGCACGGGAGAGGTTCGCGAACTCCCTCTATAAAAAACTATGGAAACAACAATATCATTAGGTATTGTTTTGTTTTTTTATTGTGACAGTTCAAGAACGTTCTTTCTTCTTATTCGTAGTAGAGAAGGAGAATGAGTGAAATGAAAAAAGAAAAGGCAGTTGTTGTTTTTAGTGGAGGACAAGATAGTACGACATGTTTATTTTGGGCAATAGAGCAGTTTGCAGAAGTAGAGGCTGTAACGTTTAATTACAATCAACGTCATAAGCTAGAAATCGATTGTGCAGCGGAAATTGCAAAAGAGCTAGGAATTAAACATACGGTACTAGATATGAGTCTATTAAATCAACTTGCTCCAAACGCGTTAACGAGAACGGATATGGAGATTACACATGAAGAAGGGGAATTACCATCGACGTTTGTAGATGGACGAAATTTACTATTCTTATCATTTGCTGCTGTATTAGCAAAACAAGTTGGAGCACGTCATATTGTAACGGGTGTATGTGAAACTGATTTTAGTGGTTATCCAGATTGCCGTGACGTGTTTGTGAAATCGTTAAACGTTACTTTAAATTTATCCATGGATTATCCGTTTGTGATTCATACACCACTTATGTGGATTGATAAAGCGGAAACATGGAAATTATCAGATGAACTTGGAGCATTCGAGTTTGTTCGAGAAAAAACATTAACATGTTATAACGGAATCATTGGTGATGGTTGCGGTGAATGTCCAGCATGTCAACTTCGTAAAGCAGGATTAGATACGTACCTACAAGAACGCGAAGGGGCGAGTAACTAATGGATAATTTCTTTGGATTTCGCGTTGTAGAAAGTTTGCAAAAAATGGACAAGGATATTCAGCGTAAACAGCTTAAATATCATAATAAAAGAGTAATGGTCAGCAAGGAATTTACATTTGATGCAGCACACCATTTACACTGTTATGAAGGGAAATGTAAAAACTTACATGGTCACACATATAAAGTTGTATTTGGGATTAGTGGATATGTAAATGAAATCGGTCTTGCAATTGACTTTGGAGATATAAAAGAAATTTGGAAGAATGAAATAGAAATTTATTTAGACCATCGTTATTTAAACGAAACGTTACCAGCGATGAATACAACTGCTGAAAATATGGTCGTTTGGATTTATGAAAAGATGGCAGAAGCGTTAACAAAAGATAATCGTGCGAACGAATATAAAGGAGCTCGTGTTGAATTTGTTCGGCTGTTTGAGACTCCAACTAGTTATGCGGAAGTAAGACGGGAGTGGATGCTAGATGAGTAAAATCCCTGTCTTAGAAATATTTGGTCCGACTATTCAAGGTGAAGGAATGGTTGTAGGACAAAAGACGATGTTTATCCGTACAGCTGGCTGTGATTATAGCTGTGCTTGGTGTGATTCAGCTTTTACGTGGGATG
Source organism: Bacillus cereus group sp. Bc010 (assembly GCF_027716745.1). NCBI lineage: Bacteria > Bacillati > Bacillota > Bacilli > Caryophanales > Bacillaceae > Bacillus > Bacillus cereus group sp. Bc010. Next base: position 17,945 of record NZ_JAQFUY010000012.1, on the reverse strand, counting down.
GATCTGCTAAAGATCAAATTAGACAGATGACAGCGGAAGACGTTTGGAATGAGCTTGTAGAAATTGGCGGCGAAAATTTTTCTCATGTTACGATTTCAGGTGGAAATCCGGCATTGCTGAAAAATATTGAGTTTCTTCTTTCTATATTAAAAGAGAATGGAATGCGAACAGCAATCGAAACGCAAGGGAGTAAATGGCAAGATTGGTTACTTCAAATTGATGAGATAACGATTTCTCCAAAACCACCAAGTTCGACAATGAAAACTGATTTTCAGAAGTTAGATGCTATGATTCAGAAACTAGCAGGAAAAGATATTAGTTTAAAGGTAGTAGTATTTGACGATTATGATTTCGAGTATGCAGTTAAGATGCACGAACGTTATCCACATGTACCATTTTTCTTACAAGTAGGAAATGATGATACAAAAACTGTGGATGATGCGATGTTGATTAAAAAGCTATTAGATAAGTATGAGTGGTTAATTGAAAAAGCAGTTAATCGTAAAGAAATGAATAATGCAAAAGTATTGCCGCAGCTTCATGCGTTAGTATGGGGAAATAAACGCGGAGTATAATGAGAAGGGATGTTTAAAATGGCAGGAAGATTAGATGAAGATTTAAAAGATGTAACATTGTTAGGAAATCAAAATACAAAATATTTATTTGAATATAGCCCAGAAATTTTAGAGGTATTTGATAATAATCATCCAAACCGTGATTACTTTGTTAAATTCAATTGCCCTGAATTTACAAGCTTATGTCCGAAAACAGGCCAACCGGATTTTGCAACAATTTATATTAGCTACATTCCAGAACAAAGAATGGTAGAGAGTAAATCTTTAAAACTATATTTATTTAGTTTCCGCAATCATGGTGACTTCCACGAAGATTGTATGAACGTTATTATGAATGACTTAATTAAATTAATGGATCCACGTTACATCGAGGTATGGGGTAAATTCACACCACGTGGAGGGATTTCCATTGATCCTTACTGCAACTACGGTCGCCCAGGAACGAAGTATGAACAAATGGCTGACTACCGCATGATGAACCATGATTTATATCCAGAAACAATTGATAATCGTTAATATATAATAGAAAGAAAGGATCTGTATAACATACAGATCCTTTCTTTCTATTATATTATGCATTTTGATTAATGACAGTATAGTTTTTATGACTAACAACTGTAAGAGGTTCCATATCTAGTTCTCTAAAATTCTCCATAATTGTTATATCTACAATAACGGAGTTTTGATTTACTTTTTGAACACGGCCTTGCATTCCACCTTTAAATTCAATGATATCTCCAGTTTCTGCGATCTGCATAAGCAACTCTCCTTGTTACAGTTTTCCCAAAAAAGAATAATTTTGGTTTTTTTATTTCTTCCTATTTTGAACCATATTGTCCATTTTGTAAATGTTTCCAAAGTAAAAATTCGAAAAATATTCACTTTTTGTAAGGAAATATGCAAAAATGTCATGTTATTAGAAAAAAAAGAAAGGTTTAAATGCAGATATCTTTATATAGGGGTATAATAAAAAATACAATAACCTACTAAAGTGGGAGAAATTAGAGGCGGTAAAATGGTGTTTGAATTTGTGGGGAGTGTTATAGCATTAATTTTATTTGTATTTTCTTATATACATTTAAAAAAGATCCGTCATCATGAAACGACTACATATTTTGATGGGATGGATGGGATACATGCTGGGGTCACAAATGAGAGTGGCGTGGATATGTAAAGGTGTATAACTTTCTTTTTTTGCGTGGTATGATATGTAAAAATAGTACATAATAGAGTTCGTAAGTGATGAATGGAGAGTGGAAAGAATGAAGATTTCTTTTATTCGTCATGGTCGCTTAGACCGTACTATAGAACCAATGACGGTTACATTCTTTCGTGAATGGATGAAAGGATATGACTTACATACTATAACAGAAAAAGCACCTATACCAACGGAAACAAGGGAAGCGGTTGAAGCGGCAAAATTGATTGTAACGAGTGATCAAAGGTGTGCTGTACAGTCAGCAGCTGAATTAACGGATTCTTTATCTTTTATGCAAAATACTCTATTTAGGGAAGCAGAAGTTCCGACGAGTTTTTATGCTCCAAAATGGTTGAAGTGTAAACCTAACGTATGGATGTTTATCGGACGAACAGCATGGATACTTGGTTACCATAAAGGTGTGGAGTCTTATAAGGAAGTAAGAGAGAGGGCAAGACAAGCGGCTTGCTTATTACATCGTTACGCTCTCGTACATGGAAGTATTGCTCTTGTAGGTCATAATTATGTGAATGTAATGATTGGTGCCGAACTGAGAGCGATGGGATGGTCTGGTTCTCCTATTTTGCACAGAGAGCCATGGGGATGTACAACATATACGTTTCATGAGGCGATGAATGGAAATGTATTGAATACGAATTTAACATAAAAGCACACGATTTATATAAATCGTGTGCTTTTTTTAAGATATAGAAATTTTGATGTTTAATGGCTTTATGAGATGTGCATAAGGTTCGCCTACAAGCATGACGATTTGATCTTTTTTATAACCTAGTTTTTCGTATAGTGAATAGGTGCGTTTGTTTTCTAAATTAACAAGTAATGCGATTTTTTCATACTCCTTTTCAGTTGCATGTATTTCAGCAGCTTCAATTAATTTAGAACCAATTCCTTTTCCGCCATATGCACTTGAAACGGATAAAGTATCAATGTAATATTCATCAAGCTCGGCTTCTTTTTCTAACGTAATCGATTCATCTTTATGTAATTCTCTTAAGTGACGTACAATTGGTGCATCAAGCTTTGTTGCTTCACTACCGTGATAAGCGACAATAACTCCAACTGCACCCCCGTCTTGCTCATATACAAAACAGTTTTCATAGCTCAGTCGATTTCTCTCTTTTGAGAACCATGTTTCAAGTCCTAGTAATACTTCTGTCTCAACTGTGCTACCTGTGATTTTTTCAGCAATTTCGTGCAGAGCGTTATACAATAAAGGTGCTACCAGTTTCGCATCTGTCTTTTTTGCTTTCCGAATCATAGTATCCCTCCTAGTTCTATTTATATATTGTAGCATAGTGGTATGGAACTTTGCATAATGGAATGATGAAATGATTGATATAGAGAAGTAGCTATGTTAGTATATGATATTTAGTGGACATCTACTAACGATATCTTTTTTGAAAAATAATGAAAATGAAATGAAGGTATAGCATCTGGATAATTTTACAGTTGTTGACCTATAGAATATAAGATAAAATAAAATATTGCATAGAGGTGAAATACATGGATAAAGAATTAGCAAATACAATTTTGGATCAGCTGAAAAATGGTGAAATAAAGGAGTATGTTGTTACGAAAGATGTATTTTATACGTTCAGAGAAGTTTTAGTAAATCGAGAAGACTTTAAACATTTCATTGGTAACGCACAGCGCGGCGGACAGGTCATTTATACATATTCAGAAACGCCACGTTCGTAACTAAAAGAATATAGGGAGGAGACTTATGGGCGATTTTAAACAAGGCATATTACCGCATTGGGATTATATGTGGAAAGATAGAGCCGGAAATCGATTTATGGGGATGGTCATATATCCAGAGAAACGAAAGTGTTCGGCAAAAATGCTTCAGAAAATAAAAAGAGCATATGAAGAGGCTGTAGAAATTAAAGTAACGGTACAAGTTCAACATACATATCAGTACGTTGAAGGAATGATTGTGTACTTTGATGAAGAAGCTCCTGTATGTACAATGATTGATAAAGATGAAAATCCACATCATATATTTGTAAAAGATATTTTGCGTATTGAGCACTCTGAATAATCTTTTCATAAATAAGTTGAATTTCCATAATGATAATCTTTTTCTATAATAGTTATCTTTTAGTATGTAACGCGAACTGAAAGTATATGTATAATATTGAATAAAGCAAAGTTGATAAATGTAATCGTTTTTTAGAACAGATTATCGTTTCATGTCTGTTCTTTTTTGCGTGATGCTGGAGAAATATATTCCTCCAGCATTTGCCGTTTTATGACAAAATATATTGTTAACTTTTTTTAAAATAAGGTTAAATTCGTTGACAACTTTTTTGAAAAGCACTTTATTGACATGAGTTTTAGAATGTTGTTTCATAGTCATTGTATTGAAAAAAATCGACGGTCTTGTCGAAAAGTAAAAGTTAAAAAAAGAAAGAATTTATACATATATCTTGTGTCTTATTTTGAAACGTAATACAATATATAGAGAAATCAAGAAACAACATACAGAGAGTATAGATTGAAAAGGGAGGGTCGGAAATGTTAGTTGCATATGATTCTATGACAGGAAACGTGAAGCGTTTCATCCACAAATTAAATATGCCGGCCGTTCAAATTGGTGAAGATCTAGTAATAGATGAAGACTTTATTTTAATTACGTATACAACAGGTTTTGGCAATGTACCAGAACGTGTTTTAGAATTTTTAGAGCGCAATAATGAAAAATTAAAAGGCGTATCTGCAAGCGGCAATCGTAACTGGGGAGACATGTTCGGTGCAAGTGCTGACAAAATTTCTGCTAAATATGAAGTGCCTATTGTATCAAAATTTGAGTTATCAGGAACAAATAACGATGTAGAATATTTTAAGGAAAGGGTGCGGGAGATTGCGACACATTGAACTGAATAATGAAATCACGCAAATGCAGGACGGTTTTTATCAGCTTCATAAAGATAAAGAGGCATTAGAAGTCTTTATGGAAGAAGCTAGAGAGAATACCGTTCATTTTAATAGCGTGGCAGAGCGAATGGAGTATATGAAAGAACATGATTACTATTACAACGTTCTGGACGAGTATAACTTGGAGGAAGTAGAAGAGGTATATAACATCGCTTATGGTGAAAACTTCGAGTTCCAATCTTATATGGCAGCATCTAAGTTCTACAAAGATTATGCGTTAAAAACAAATGATCAAAAACAATACTTAGAAAGCTATGAAGATCGTGTAGCAATTGTGTCATTATACTTAGGACGCGGTGATGTTGCGAAGGCAAAACAATTCGCAAGCATGATTGTCAAACAAAACTACCAACCAGCGACACCAACCTTTTTAAATGCGGGAAGAAGCAGAAGAGGAGAAATGGTGTCTTGTTTCTTGTTAGAGATGGATGATAGCTTAAATTCAATCGGCTTTAACATTAATACTGCAATGCAATTATCAAAAATCGGTGGTGGAGTAGCTTTAAACTTATCTAAGCTACGCGCACGCGGTGAGCAAATTAAAGGTATCGACAACGCTGCAAGTGGTGTAGTACCTGTTATGAAATTACTTGAAGATTCGTTTTCATATGCGAATCAGCTTGGCCAACGAAAAGGTGCTGGCGCAGTATATTTAAACATTTTCCATTGGGATATTATTGAATTCTTGGATTAATTGGTAGTCCCTCTATACAGTAATGTGTATGAGAAAACCTTGTGAACCTAACCAATAGGGTGTCGCATTAGCGGCTAACGGTATCAGTTGAATAAGGGGTAAAAGAAAAAGAACCCGCGAAGAAGCTGACTAAGAGAGCCTACGGTCCATGTACGTGGATAGCAGGTAATACCGTGCCAAGCTTGGAAGAAATGCTATTTGGGTGAAGTGGAATCTTATATTCACCGGAGGCGAGATTCCATGAATTGTGGAATTTATTTGATAATTAATAAGGAAAATAGGAAGTTTTATATTGGTAGTTCTAATAACTTTCCTAATTATCAATACTTTCAAGAAGGTGTAGAGACTATCGAACGCACGTCATTAGACGAAAGCTAGTAGAGTAGGCTGGAAATAGGTACCAGTCGAAGTGCAAGGCAACCAGTTGCAGGTTGATGATATAGTCCAACCTTCATAGAAATATGAAGACGAGTTGACCAAAAAAATAAATGCCGATGAGAAGAGCCGTATTCAGTCTCTATCAATCGGAATTATCGTTCCAAGCAAGTTCTTTGAGCTTGCTGAGAAAAACGAACCTTTCCATGTTTTCGCGCCTTATACAGTGTATAAAGAATACGGAAAGCATTTAGATGATATTGATATCGATGAAATGTACGATGAATTAATGAGCAATCCGAAAGTGAAGAAGAAGCCGCTAGATATTAGTGCACGTGATATGCTTATTAAAATTGCTATGATTCAGCTTGAGTCTGGTTATCCGTACTTAATGTTTAAATCAAATGCAAATAACCAACATCCATTGAAGGATATTGGAACTGTGAAGATGTCGAACTTGTGTACAGAAATCTTCCAGCTTCAAGAAACTTCTGAAATTAACGATTACGGTACAGATGACATTATCCGTCGTGATATTAACTGTAACTTAGGATCGTTAAATATTGTAAACGTAATGGAAAATAAAGAAATTCGTGAAGCAGTTCATGCGGGAATGGAAGCTTTAACAGCTGTTTCTGATATGACAATCATTCCGAATGCACCAACTGTGAAAAAAGCAAATGATGAGCTTCATTCAGTAGGGCTTGGCGCAATGAACTTGCACGGATATTTAGCAAAAAATAAAATCGCTTATGAAAGTGCAGAAGCGAAAGAGTTCGCTCGTACATTCTTTATGATGTTAAATTACTACTCTATTGAGAAAAGTATGGAAATCGCTAAAGAAAAAGGCGAAACATTTAAAGACTTTGATAAGTCTGATTATGCAAGCGGCACATACTTTGAAAAGTATGAAACGACAGATTATAGCCCAGTAACTGAAAAAGTTCAGCAATTATTTGAAGGAATTCATATTCCGACAAAAGAAGATTGGACAAGTTTAAAAGAGCAAGTGCAGAAGAATGGTTTATACAACTCATATCGTCTTGCCATCGCTCCTACGCAATCGATCAGTTACGTTCAAAATGCAACTTCAAGCGTAATGCCGATTGTAAGTCAAATTGAATCAAGAACGTATGCGAATGCGACAACATATTATCCAATGCCGTATTTATCAAAAGATACGTTCTGGTACTATAAATCTTCTTACGATATGAATCAGTTTAAATTAATTGATTTAATCGCAGAAATTCAAGAACATATTGACCAGGGAATTAGTACAATTCTTTACGTTAATAGTGATATTTCAACACGTGAATTAGCACGTTATTACATCTATGCACATAAAAAAGGCTTAAAGAGTCTGTATTATACGAGAACACGTAAATTAAGCGTGGAAGAGTGTGTGGCTTGTACTGTTTAATGGCATATTGCCATACTAAATGAATAACCCAACAGTATGAGCAGGGTTATGAACCCTGCTCATACTTGGTTTGTTCTACTAAACGGTTAGCTTTTCATTATTAGATGGAAATTTAACCGTTCAGTAGAACAATAATAGATATAGGGGTGATTCAATGCGCGCTGTTAACTGGAATAAAAAAGAAGACGATTTCAGTTTAATGTTTTGGAAGCAAAACATCGCTCAGTTTTGGACAGAAGAAGAAATTGCGGTTTCGTCTGACAAAAATACTTGGGTGCAATTATCGAAAGAAGAGCAAATTGCTTATAAGCGTGTATTAGGTGGTTTAACACTTTTAGATACGAAACAAGGTGGCGAAGGGATGCCTCTTGTACTTGTTCATCTTGAAAATTTACAAGCAAAAAGTGTATTAGCTTTCATGGGTGCTATGGAAGAAGTACATGCGAAGAGTTACAGTCATATTTTCACAACGTTAGCTACTGAAGAAGAAATCGATGATATTTTCGAATGGGTAGACAACCATCCGTTACTTGAGAAAAAGGCTGGTATTATTACAAGTTACTATCGTCGTTTATTAAAGCCTGAAGTAACGAAAAAAGAGTTATATATGGCAATGGTAGCAAGTGTGTTCTTAGAAAGTTACCTATTCTATAGTGGATTCTTCTATCCACTTTACTTAGCTGGTCAAGGAAAACTAACAGCAAGTGGTGAGATTATTAACCTTATTATCCGTTAACTAATAGCGGCTTTTGGTAGAGATACCAATTGAAAAACCCTTTTAATTGCTGGGAACCCCTATTGTAAATTTATCTGTTTTATTATTGATGAATATATACATTCAGGTTATTCTCTAACTATCAATAGATGGAAAGGAGAATAGCTGATAGGGCAATCAGCAGCGAAGCCTTTATTTAGCGATAACATGTACGGAAGTATTAGACACCGAAAACTGTATAAACAGTGGTGGGTGCGATACGTAGATAAAGGAACGTTCAACGACTATCCCAATGGCGGTGAAATTCCGCAATAGGAGTAGGGCCAAGCGGTGGGTGAGAATCCCTTAAATCGAAATGGAGGGCTACCTGAGAAGGTAGATGATATAGTCTCTTCTTGCAGGAAACTGTAAGCTGTGTAAACGGCATAGGAGTAGCGAATCTATGTGAAGGTAAAGGATGAGTCAATTCACGGCGTATTCGTCGGTATTTTAGCACAACAAATCTTCGCGGAACTTTCTGCAGAAGATCAACAAGAAGTGCAAAAAGAAACGCAAGAGTTATTAATGGAACTATATGAAATTGAAATGGCATACACAGAAGAAATTTATACTTCTATCGGTCTTGTAGAAGATGTAAATCGTTTCGTTCGTTACAATGCGAATAAAGGACTTATGAACTTAGGACTAGAGCCGAAGTTTGAAGAAGAAGAAATTAACCCAATCGTTTTAAATGGTTTACGTACAGATACGAAAAACCATGATTTCTTCTCTGTAAAGGGAAATGGTTACGTAAAAGCAACGAACGTTGAAAAGTTATCTGATGATGACTTCGTGTTTAATTTTTAATATATGATCATAAAGAAAAGCTGTCTTATCAATGAATAAGACAGCTTTTCTTTATAATTTTGTTTACATAACACTATTATTTTCGTATAACGATTTCTGTTGAAAAATTCTATCCATTAGCTGGATAGAATTTTTTTGTAAGTAAATGGGTATTTACAATCCTTTTGTATCAGTGTATTATTTAACTAGTACACTGATACGAAAGGAGGGAAGAAATGAAAATAGAGTTTTCTCCAAATATACCAATTTACATTCAGGTAATGGAATACATAAAAAAAGAAATCGTAACAGGACATTTGTTGCCTGGTGATAAAATTCCCTCTGTGCGTGAATTAGCGAGTGAATTACAAGTAAATCCAAATACGATCCAGCGTACATTTCAAGAGCTCGAACGAGATGGGGTTGTTGTAACACGTAGAGGAATGGGAAGATATGTAACGAATGAAGGGGAGAAAATTATGGAGCTGCGAAAAGAGATGGCGAAAGAATTACTTCATTCTTTTATAGATGGAATGGACAATTTAGGTTTTTCGGAAGAAGAAATTCTTACAATCCTTCGTTCTTCATTACATGAGAAAAGGGAGGAGAGCGAATGACAGAGCTATTAAAAATAGAAAACTTATGGAAAAGATACGGATTAAAAGCGATGATTCGTGAATTGAACATAGAGATTACCGAAGGAAAAATCGTAGGGCTTGTTGGAGATAACGGGAGCGGGAAAACGACGTTATTGAAAATGATTGCTGGCCTGCAGCATCCATCGGAAGGTAGTATTACAGTAGCTGGTGAAAAGGTAGGGTTAAAGACGAAAGAAATCGTTTCATTTATGTCTGATAAGTCAGTATTTGATGAGTGGATGACTGTAAAAGATTCTTTATTTTTCTACAGAGACTTTTATAAGGACTTTGATATGCAAAAAGCGGTAGATACGATAGTAGAATTTAAAATACCACTGGAAGAGAGAATTACAGCATTATCAAAAGGGATGGTTGAAAAGCTTCAAATCATTTTAACTTTTTCTCGGAGGGCGAAATTATATGTACTAGATGAGCCGCTTGGCGGGATTGATCTTGTTTCTAGAGAACATGTATTAGATTTAATATTACAATTTTATAGAGAAGATTGTACAATGTTAATTTCAACCCATCTAATAAATGAAATAGAAAATATTTTTGATGAAGTGATCTTTTTAAAAGATGGAGAAATTGTGCTATATGAGAATGTAGAAGACCTCCGTTTTCAAAGAGGAAAAGCAGTTCATGAATTGTTTAAGGAGGTGTTTAGTAAGTGAAGTCGTTACTTTCTTATTTATGGAATGTGAATAAGAAAAAATATATTGTTACTTTTTTAGTCTTTGTGTTAATTGAAGCAGTTTTATTTTCACAAATGATGGTAAAAAAGAGTGAGGCAGCTATTGTGAAACAAGAAGCGATATTTGGATTTATTATTATTATTTTCATGTTTTATGTGTTGTATATGTTTTTACAAACGATGAAGTCGTGTTCACGTTTACTAACAAATCCATTGTTACGGGTTACAGCAATATCTGGGAAGCAATATGTTTTTTCTATACTTATCTACTTTTTTATTGTAATGGCTATATGGTATGGCATATGTGGAATTCTTTTCTATATAGGTTATGTATTAGCATTTCCTACGACGTATGTATATCGAGATGCACAAGAGATGATACAAACAGGTATAGTAAACAATTTAATATATACAATGAGTGATTTATTTGAATTTTCATTTGGGGTGTTACAAATTTTATTAGTAGTTACTCTAGTTAAATTGTTTACTAAGAAGAAAAAGTTACAAAATATACTGATTGTCATTATTTTTCTAATAGTAAGTGCAGTGATTACTTTTGTTACAACTGTATTAGGAAAATTAGCTCCAGCTTTCCAAGGACTACGAAGAGTAGAATATCGTAGTGAAAGTAAAAATCTATTTCTTGATATGTTTCAAGAAAATGGATTAAACATTTTTAATATAAGTTTTATGGTAATTGTTAGTGCTCTAATAGTATATGTAATTGCTTATATTATCGATAAAAAACTAGAAGTCTAAAGGAGGAATCAGCATTGGGAAACGTAGTAGTAAAGTTAGAGAATGTTCGAAAAAGAATTGGTGGAACTGACATTATTCGTGGTTTATCATTTGAAGTTCGTGAAGGGGAAGTATACGGGTTCCTTGGACCAAACGGTAGCGGTAAGACAACAACGATTCGTATGATGACAGGTCTTATTTCAATGACAGAGGGCGATATTACAATTTGTGGTCATAGTATTCGCACGGAGCGTGAAAAGGCGCTAGAGCAAATTGGAGCGATTGTAGAAAATCCTGAACTATATGATTATATGACAGGGATGCAAAACTTGAAGCATTTTGCGAACATGGCAATTACACCAATTAGTAAAGAGCGCATTGCTGAAATTGTAAAACTGGTTGAATTAGAGCATGCAATTCATAAAAAGGTGAAAACATATTCACTTGGTATGAAACAACGTTTAGGAATTGCACAGGCATTACTGCATCAGCCGAAAATTTTAATTTTAGATGAGCCGACAAATGGATTAGATCCAGCTGGTATTCGCCAAATTCGTGATTATTTACAACGTTTAGCGAAAGAAGAGAATATTGCTGTAATCGTATCAAGTCACTTATTAAGTGAAATTGAACTTATGTGTGATCGCGTCGTTATTATTAAGCAAGGTGAGTTTGTACAAGAATACAACTTACATGAACAAGCAAAACATGATGAGACAGTAGTTGTAGCGTTTGAAGTAGATGAAGTTCAGAAAGCAAATGAAATCATTACAGGTAAGGCGCAAGGAAATGTCATTGTAGTATCTGTAAAGAAAGAAGAAATTCCACAACTTGTAAAGAAACTTGTGAATGAAGATGTGCTTGTATACGGAGTTACCGTTCAAAATAAAACGTTAGAGGATGAGTTCTTAGCGATTACAGGGGGAGTGAAAGCGTAATGTTTAAATTAATTCAAAATGAATTTTTAAAGTTGCATGCGAAAAAAGGTATGTATATTTTAATTGGTGTTATTGCAGTATTGGAGATTTTGGGAGTTTTAGCGATGCTGAAATGGGGAGATGGAACTGAATTTAAAGGATCATATTTAGATTTTGCAAGTTCAGAGATTGGTTTAATTACTTTGTTTGCAACGATTTTTGGCATTACGATTGCTTCTCGTATAATTACGGATGAATTCCAAAAAGGTACAATTAAGCAGTTATTAATTCGTCCAAGAAAACGAATGACAGTTTTATTCTCTAAATATATTACAGTGTTACTTACTATAGTATTTATCATATTTGCTAACACGATTATTTCAATGATTATTGGCGGAATTGCAATGGATGGTAGTAAAACAGAATTAACGATAGGAATCGTAATGAAATCTACTTTATATCAAGTACTTTCACCGTTCTTCTTTGCGACGCTTGCATTTTTCTTAGCAAACGTATTTAGAAAGTCTGTCTTACCATTAATTATTACGATGTTCCTCTTCTTTTTACAAGGACCAATTAATATGGTACTGATGATGTTTGCAAAAGGTGTAGCGAAGTTTGTAGTGTTCTTCCATTTAAATTTAAGTGTGTACGATAGCAATAAGCTAGTAAGTGGCGGAATAGAACCAACATTTACAGAGTTTACATTTACAACTTCATTATTACTTGTAGCTGCATACTTTGTTGTATTACTTGTAGCATCAAGTGCATTATTCCAAAAACGTGACGTATTATAATAAAAGAAATCCCCGCTTGTAAAAACGGGGATTTTTATTACATAACTTTCTCGTATATTTCAACCGAAAGAAAAGAATGATTACTATATATGGTGTTTAAAAGTATTTGAGAAAAATAGGAAGAATTTCAACTATATTCATATTATAATTTAGTTATCTGAACATGTACTTTTACTATCTTTGGAGGTGTTCGATATGCACGATGCATTTTCACGCATAAGACTACGCAGTTTTTTTGGATGGATGATTATAGGGCTGTTCCTTACGATGATCCCATTAGGTCTATCAAATGTTTCTGAGAATACGACGGAGGTTATTTCACAAATAACTGTGTTTTTTGTATTTCCGATATTTTGGTTATACGTAAAAACCAATAAAAATAATGTTATATTTAACAGTTTTTTTGATAAACCAGGACGTTTACCGTGGGGATTAATTGTGTTAGCAACGATAATGGGAATGATTTTTTCCGTTGGTATATCTCATATTCAATTTTATATATTAGCACATACGTTACCGAATTTCTTAGTTACTATGTTAGAAGACGGAACTGTTATTAATACGAGTAACATATATATGACGATATTTACTTTCATTTCAGCATGTGTATTAGCACCAATTATGGAAGAGGTTATTTTTAGAGGCTTCTTTTTACAGCGAATGGCTTATAAATGGGGAATTAAAAAAGCTGTCATTATATCTTCCATTATTTTTGGCTTAGGACATTTTGATGTTATTGGTGCGTTTATGTTTGGTGTTGTTATGTGTCTTTTATACATAAAGACAAAAAATATATGGACGAATATTGCTGTGCACGCTCTAAATAATTTCATTGCAACAAGTATGCAATTTGTCGGCGGAGAAGAGAGCAGCGCCATTTCAATTCCTGAATTACAAGCGCAAAGTAATTTATGGATCGGTATCGGTCTTACAGTCGTTGGATTACTTTGGTTAATTCCTTATGTTTGGAAACAATGGCGTATGGTAAAAGAAGTGGGTGTGCCACCAGTGCGCTTCATACATGAGGAAAAAGTAGTGAGTGCATCAGAAGGAAATGAAGTGTATAGTCAAGTGATTGTAACAGATAGATTGATGGCTGTAGAGCTACCAGATGAGGCTGTAAATAAGCTCCGATTAGAAGAAAATGATTATGTAACAGTATCTGTAGAAGACGATAAAATCGTTATAAAGAAAGCACATAATAGATAAGTAAAAAGTAGCTCTTTGTGAGCTACTTTTTACTTTGTAATAATTTCTACACGAAAATTATTGCCGTTCTTTACATATTTAATATCTGTAACAGTACGAACTGCTTTTAAAATCTCAACTTTTTCACCAATTCGAGGGATAGTCGGAACATTATCCCAAATGCCAAGCAAGTCATCTAATTGTCCCGTTTTTTCATAAAACCAGATTTTCAATGTAAAGCCCCTTTCTCGAACTTTATGTATTTTAATACATAATATATTATTTTTATTCTTATTGTAAGAGGTTTTTATATATTTTATGAATAAAAATTAATTAATCTTCTGGGAAGATATGTTCAATATCAGGGGTAAGAGATATTTCTGATAATACGATATGAGAAACAGTCGTTGCATATGAAGAAACATCATTAATAAATTCTTCAAGTTCAACGAGTGAAGGAACAGAAATTTTTACAATGTAGCATAAGCTTCCTGTTACGCGGTAACAAAAACTTGCAGATGGATAGGACTGAATAAACTGTTGCATACGTGTTGTATCCCCGTTTTTTAAAGTGATTTCTAAAATACAGTCTAAAACAAGTCCTGCTTTTTTATAATCGATATCGATTGTGTATTTTTGGATCACGCCTTCACTTTCGAGTTTACGAACACGCTCTGCAGTAGACGGAGCAGATAAGTTTACTCGTTTCGCCAATTCACGCATGGAAAGGCGACTATCATTATATAATTCATTTAAAATTTTTCGGTCAACACGGTCTAGTTGCATTTGTAAATATACCTCCAGTAAAATAATAATTTTTGTAAAGAAAAAATATAAATTAAGATTCATATGAAATGTAAAATAAGCTTTATTTATTTTACAATAAAACAGAAGGAAATAGGAGGGGAAATGATGGAGAGAATTTCATTATCAAATGTAGGAGATACAAAGTTTCAAAAGTTATTAGGTCATAATCCGGAAATATTACATTCGTGGAGTACATTAGAAAATACACTGTACAATAAAGGAACTCTTTCAGCAGAGCTGAAGGAACAAGTGAGAAGAACATTAGCGTACGGGAATGAATGCCCGTACTGTATGGCAAAGGGAAGGCCTGATGATATGCAAAAGGTAGAAGAAATTGGTGTAGCAGTAACTTTTGCGCATACATTTATTCATGACAAAAAGGCGATAGATGATAATATGTTTCATGTATTAAAACAATATTGGACGGAAAAAGAAATTGTAGAGCTTTGCGCTTATATTTGTTTTATTACTGCATCGCAACAACTTGGTTTTCTATTTCAATTACAGCCAAACGAAGCATTAAAATTATTTTAAGAAAATAATTGCGAATTATGTAGAAAAAAATAAGAATATTTCGTATAATTTAAGTATAATCATTTTGAAAATAGGGGTGGCATCATATGGAGCAAATTCCGGTAAAGAGAATAGAAGAAGTACTTGTTGTAGCAGGGGATGACAAACAAAAGCAAAAGGAATTTTATGAATTGCTCTTATCTACTGAGTTTTATGTTGCTGGCTCACTAGAAGCAGAGGAAGGGGCAACAGAAGGAATACTTCGCTTGCGTCATTTCCAAGGAGAGGGTAGATGGATCGTTCCGTTCTTTACACAAATGGAATTTGTAAAAGACGTGTTGCCAGAAGGAACACCCCTTATTACGATACGTGGGAAAGAATTATTTAGTAGTATTGAGAAAGATGCTACAGCAGTATTAAATGTCGGTACTGATATAAGTAAAACATTTATTCCAGAAGAAATTGCAGATATCGCATCTGGACGAATTTTTAACTATTATAAATAAAGTGAAACTTTAATCAGTGGGGGTTTTCTTCATCCCCCACTGATTATTAGTTGAACCAATCGGGCTTTAATGGGCAGCCCGACCCCCACCTAACTTCTTTGCTTTCGCTGCATTTTGAGGTGGGGGTCTTACTGCCCATTAAAGTGGGATAAAAGGAAAAGCGGAATCGCTTTTCCTTTTTAATTTGAACACGGGGTGGCTACGCCAGAAGAAATAGAGAGTGTTTTATTATTTGTATTTATTGTCGCTGTAGCTCCAAGAGGAATCCCAATGTTTGGGCTTATATGTCCAATCGGTAAACCGAATAGGACAGGTATAGCATATGAAGTGAAATATTCATATAGTATTGTTTGCAATGATTGAGATGGTTTAGAAGGAGTGCAGTCATGACAACTTGTAAAAATAACACCACTACATTCATGAAACTTTCCAGATAAAAGTAGCTGATTTAACATACGGTCAATGCGATATGGTTCTTCCCCAATGTCTTCAAGCAATAAAAGTTTATTGGCTGTATTTATCTCGTAGGAGGAGCCAATGATACTCGTTAACACCGCTAAATTGCCTCCAACTAACTGACCTGTAACTGTACGGGAAGGGCTAGGTACGATACATTCTGATGCAGATAAAATGGTTGAATACGGATGAAAGAGTTGATTGAAAGAAGATAAAGAAAGAGAATCTACACCTTTCCCTAATTCTTCAACCATTGGGCCATGAAATGTCACAAGCTTTGCATAACGTGAAAAAGCAGTATGTAAAGCTGTAATATCGCTATATCCCCAAAAGATTTTTGGATTTTGCCGAATGATTTCATATTGAATGTGAGGGAGGAGACGAGCGCTACCGTAACCACCTCGTGCACAGAAAACAGCCTTTACTTCAGGATTTGAAAATGCTTCATGTATGTCATTGAGCCGGACTTGATCCCTTCCAGCTAAATATCCATATTTCTCATAGACACTCTTCCCGATTACTACAGATAAACCCATTTCTTGTAATACCTTTACACCTTTTAATACATTTTCAATTGTTGGTGGCCCGGATGGTGCAATAATCATTACTGTATCACCTTGTTGTAATGCATTTGGATATATCATTGTTTTCAGCCTCCTTCACTTTCAATATATTCGCTTCATAGGAAGTTCAACCCTTGTAAAAGAAGGGGAAAGTTTGTCAAATAAAGAAGATATAAAGGGAATAGGAGGAGAAATGATGTTTACAAGTCGAGTTATAGATACATTACAAATTAAGTATCCCATCATTCAAGCCGGTATGGCGGGTGCGATTACAACGCCAGAACTCGTTGCAGCTGTGAGTAATAGCGGAGGATTAGGAACGCTTGGAGCAGGCTATATGAGCCCAGAACAAATTCGTGAAGCGATTTATAAAATACGGGAACGAACAGATAAGCCTTTCGGTGTTAATTTACTATTAACGAAAGAGATACAAATAGAAGAAGAGAAGATAAACTTGGCCAAGGGATTACTTAGCGGAGTGAATAGAGAATTCGGTATAGAGGAAGAAGAACAGTTAAAGCTTCCAAAAAGTTATAAAGAACAATTACAAGTGTTAGTAGAAGAAAACGTGCCAGTCGTTAGTTTTGCATTTCAAACGTTAGAAAAAGAAGAAATAAATGACTTGAAAAGAAGCGGAATAAAAGTCATCGGAACAGCTACTCATGTGGCAGAGGCGAAAGTACTTGCTGAATTAGGAGTAGATATTATTGTCGGTCAAGGTAGTGAGGCAGGGGGCCATAGAGGAACGTTTATCGGGAAAGAACAGGACGCTATGATTGGGACGTTCGCATTAATTCCGCAGTTAGTAGCAGCAGTTCCGCATATCCCGATTGTTGCAGCAGGTGGTGTAATGAACGGGCAAGGGCTTGTTGCGGCATTTACACTGGGAGCAGAAGCTGTTCAAATGGGATCAGCCTTTTTAACGAGTGAAGAGAGTATTACGCATGACGTGTATAAAAAAGCGGTTTTACGTAGTACAGATACGAGTACAACTGTGACTCGTGCGTTTTCCGGGAAATATGCACGAGGTATTCGTAATGAATTTATAGAGAAGCATGAAGGGAAAGAAGAAGACCTTCCGATGTATCCGGTGCAAAATGTATTAACCTCTAAAATACGCCAACAAGCAGCAAAGCAAAATAATGGAGAATATATGTCACTTTGGGCAGGACAAGCGTCATCATTAGCAAGAATAGAATCAGCTCAGCATGTAGTGGAGCGAGTGATGAAAGAAGCAGATAACGTAATTGAACAATTGCAAAATGTATATAGAAAAAGACCACTTGAATAATGAAGTGAACCCGAATAGTGGTACATGAAAAAAACACCTCCTGAATTCGCATACTAAGTATGCAAATTCAATGGAGG